>JAMOUL010000265.1 GCA_027062035.1 Candidatus Aminicenantota bacterium
TTTTTCCTGTTATTCTGTCGGCGGAAATTAAAAGTGCTGCAAAAATAAATAAAACCCAGATCTTTCTCATCTCTCCTCCTTTAATCACATTATACAGAAGAGAAACTGGATGGAAAAGAAGGGCACAGGTACTTTAATATTTCAATCTGAAGGGCATATATAATTTTCTTTTCTCATAAGCCCTTACAAAGGCATCCCTGAAGTATTTATCCCTGAGCAGAAGCATCCAGAGAGCTCCCTGAGCCCTATAAAGTTCCCTCTCGTTTCCCGGAGAAAACTTCAAAGACCTTACAAGGTCTACATATCTCTTCAGGTTACCCAGAACGTTTCCCTTCTCACCCCTCTGTCTTCCCATTATTACCTGGAATACGAATCCCTCGAGTAAAAGATTTCTTTCCCGGTAATCCTTCAAAGCGTTTATAAAAGCGCAAATGTGCAACCTTATCCTCCCATCCTTCAGTATCTCTGAAGGGTAAACAAATCTAACAGCAATGGGAAGTATTTCATCCATAGTGTATTCCTTTATTTCACCGGGACTAAAGCCCTCAATTTTATATCCCTTTGAATATAAATACCGAAGAAAAAGTTCAAAGACTGGCTGGAAAAGTTTCACATTGCTCTGCTTAAAGTCTTTAAAGCTCTCTTCCATGGAATCTTTCGTGGGATTTCCTTCCCTTCTTGGTTTGAAAAAGTCCTCCTCCAGGATCTGATCCTTTAGATAGGTGACCCAGAAGTAGTTCCCGGCAAGAAACCCATTACACTCCTGCTCAAGAATATCATCACTTTTCTTTTTCTTTATCACTAAAGTGAAGAAAACTTTTTTCCCTTTATACATGGAAGATTCTAATTGAATTCTGTCCATAAGGACTTTTCTCACATCCTCCAGTTTCAAATCCTTTGACCACAAATTTGAAAAAACCAGAATAGCGCCAAGGCAAATTGCAATCTTTCTCATCTCACCACCTCCCTGAAAGGTAGTAATTATAATATATTAAATTTCCACTGAGGACAAAATCTGTTTATACTTTAAAAAGCCTTCTCAAAAAACCCTGCACCAGTTTTATGGAATCAAATGGACAAACCTCCTGACAAACAAAACAGCTTATACAGGTGTCATAATTGATTTTAGGCTTTTCCCCCACTTCAAGGATGGACCCGGTGGGACACGCTTCCTGACAGATTCCACAGGCAGTACACTTATCAGGAATAATCCTTGGTCTGGGAAGAGATCCCCGAAGAATACGTCTGGCAAGGGAAGGAGAAAGAGGTGTGGTGGAAGGTAAGGTAAAGTTCTCCAGTTCCGGGACAGAATTGAGGTCTCCTCCTATATTTGTCTTTTCTGACAAAATTCCAGCTTCCTCTGCCACCTTTATAAGATAGACCAGTTTCTCAGCCTTCACCATCTTTGAGGCTACGTAATCAAGGGCAAGCCCATCTTCGGAAACAATTATAAACCCCATGGAATAGGGTCTTCCATTTTGAGGGCCTTCCCCTTCCATGGCAATCACCCCATCCATAATGTTGAGGTCCGGGGGTCTGAAACTAAAAACCGAATACAGCATTCTCGCAAAGTCCATGTATTTTGAGGCTCTAACATGCCACTCTGCTTTGAGCCTCCCGGGTATGGACCCGAACATGTTCTTCACTGCCAGGGTTAAAATCATCTGGGTGTGAGTTTTAAATTTAGGAAGGTTTATTATCCTATCAAACTCCATCACCCTTTTACTAATTTCGATTCTCTTAAAGAAGCTATCAGTCTTCACTTCAACAGGCGAATCAAGGTCTATGAGCGGAACACCAAGTTCATCGGCCACCTGCTTTATTCCCGATACCTTTCCCACTTTTTCTGCGTTTGAAAGGGCTGGAGAATCACCTATCACCGGTTTACCTCCGAGCTCCATAACTTTCTCTACAACAGCCCTTACCAGGACAGGATGGGTTGTAACCGCCTTCTCGGGTCTCGTGGGTGCCAGCATATTGGGTTTGATAAGAACCCGGTCTCCCCTGGCAATAAGGTTAATCCTTGAGGCAAATACTCTATCAATGATTTCCCTGATCCCCTCCGGGCTATACCATCTCGTTCTGTAAATTTCAACTTCGTTCATTGGAATTATTTTACCATCAGGGGAAAACCAAACTTTACAGATAAGTACTGATTAAAAACTCAAAACTTACTTAATAAATTTCATATAAAAATTAAAATGCCGTCACAAAACCTGCCACAAACCTGTTATAAGTGTCACCATTGAGGTCCCGGGTATATTCCATTATCAACTTTAAATTCCGTCGAATAAGGTAATTGAGATTAAAAGAAATTGTACTGTAATCTGCCAGGTCATAATCGGAGTTTATATTGTTGTAAAGAAGGGTAAAGAAAAGTTTTCCGTTCTCACCCCGGGGAGAAAACATTAACTCCCCCATATAAGCATCAGTATTTACAGACTGAGCAGCCAGTTGAAAGAGGGGGTTTGTGTCCCTTCGTCGTAGATATTGAAAGAACAACTGAATATTGCCGGCTCTGAAAGTAAGATCAGGACCAATAAAGGTCACCTCATTCACAGAGTCGGTTCCCTCCCTGCCCCAGTAACCCATAAATCCAAGGGTGAGGTTCCTGTAACTCTGGGCAATTCTTCCCGCAAAGTTCTTGTACTTATCCTTGTCAAACATGCCATGCTGAAGACCGTTTCCATTCAGAACTTCGAAACTGAGGTCTGTACCGAATCTGGTACTATAGAGAAACATAAGCCCCCGCTCATAGGACAATCGAATGTCGGAAAATCCTATTCTAAATTTATATATCATGTAATTTTCAAAGGTAAGCCTCAATTCTGACGGCTTTACAGGATCCGAAACCCTGAACTGTCCAAAGACCACAGAAAGCGGTATACCAAAAAGGTTGTTAAAAGAGATATACGCATCCTCCAGTCCAGCTATCTCTCCCCTTTCGGTAAGAAGGAAATACATATAATAAGAAATATTCTTTGAGATATTACCACCTGAGAGAAATTTCAAAACGTAGGGGGCCTTTACATCAGGATTATTGTCTGTGCTACTCTCATAGGTAGCATAAAGGTCCATCCTTATGGCTATCGGTAATTCTCTCTGAAGTAACAGTGTTTTGTCTCCTGTTTTTTTCTTTGCCCTTTTTGGCTCATTCTCTATTACAAATCCATTGGCTGCAAATTCCTCACCGAAATCCTTCAGGTGAGGGAAAGGTGCATGACAAACAGAACAGGAAAAGCCATATTTTCTTGCAAATGCTGGAATAGCATAAGCAAAATTTGCCATAAAAATTCCAAGAATTATTAACCCGGGTATTTTTTTCATTTTTTCCTCCCTACTCAATAATTTCAATATATGTTTCTGCCGAGTTTATCTCACGAGTTCTGTACTCATCCTCTGGGACCCTGAGGAATTTTGCAACAGATCTTACAAGAAGCCTGTAAAGCACCTTTACCTCTATCTTTACCCTACCGGGAGCAATATCCTCTGGTATGTCCCATGTATAGGTCTCTATTTTGGTCTCCCTCGGTCCAATTCTGTAATCCACTGCAAAGGTTTTTGTGTTCCACTGGGCTATAGTGGGCCTTCCCCGGGGATCCAGAAAAGCTATCCTGTAAATCCTGTGACCTTCCTCAAGATCATCCCTCGGCAAACCTTTAAAATCCTTAATACCCATCATCTCACCCATATCCTGATAGGCGAGTTCATTGGAGGTAATAGTGTATTTCTCTCCCTTGAAACCCTTTTTGTCCACTGGCAGAATGTACCGTTTACCCGCAGAATCTATAGCGTGAACCTCCACCCAGAGCTGTCTGTCTTCAACGGATCCCGTGGGTAATTTATGGCCGGCTTTGGCATTGTAAAGCTGTACAGTGATTTTCGCTTCATCGCCGGGTTCATATTCATCCTCATCTGAATAAACCTTCACCTCAATGGCTCCCCGAATCTTCGCCATGACATGTCCACCCGGGAAAGTGTGATGTCTCATATCAGCCACGGCCTTACTCATAACCGCAGGCACACCCTTTCCTGTCCACATATGGCAATCCTGACAGCGAACTCCCTCCTTTGAATAGGGTCCCTCCTTCCATTCCAGTTGAGTTGATTTAACCCACATCCCAAAGGGATTTTTCTCATTATGACAGGTAGCACAGAATTCAGGGGACTGAATAAAATCGCTCTTTACAGTATCATGATAGGGAGATTTAACCCCTTCCCTTGGACCATACTTTACTTTCCCTGGCGTCATTAAATAATTGAAATTAACAGGAACATCCCCTTTGAACCCTGACACAGTATGGCAGACCTCACAGGATACCGATTCGTTAGCCCTTGTGCCTGCAGAAGGAGGCCTGGGACTGCGGTCCCCAACAAAATAAGCAATAGGGGTATGGCATCCGTTACAACCCTCCACCACCTCTTTAAATTCTTTATCCCTGCTGGCGTGAGGAACTGCCAGTTTAAAGTACTCTATCTCGTCCCAGTGATGTGTGTAGGCCTGAGACATCATGGTCTGTTTCCACTCTCTATAAATTTCTTTATGGCACTGAGCGCAGGATTCGGGAGTTTCAAAGTCGCTGTACTTACCCTTAACTGCGGTGTTTTTATCTCCGCTTATTCCCAGGAGCAGCAAAACTGAGATACCAAAAAACAAAAAAACGCCTCCCCTCCATCCTTTTTTCATTTTCTCCTCCTTTTTCATCTCAATTTAATAATATGCTTGAAAAAGAATAATTTCAATAATTATTATTTTCATTATTCTTGCAAGATAAATTACTTTTTTCTAAAATTTAATCTGTCCTACCTGTAGAAAGGAGGTAAGAGCATAAAATGATTGCCATTTTTATAGGATACCTCGCATTAACAATAGGATTGGGCTTATGGCAGGCTAAAAAAACAAAATCCCAGGCAGATTTTGTACTTGGTGGGTCGAAACTGCCGGGATGGATGCTTGCCCTTTCTGAAAGGGCCACCGGAGAATCTGCATGGTTGCTTCTGGGACTTACCGGGTTTATCTATGCAAACGGTTTCTCCGGAATATGGATAGCGGTTGGATGTCTCCTGGGAATAAGCACAGCGTGGATAGTCCTTGCCAGAAAATTCAGGGCTGAGGCACAAAAATACAATGCCCTTACAATGCCCGAGTATTTCTCTGCCAAGTTTCCTGAAAAGGCGAATACAATACGTATATTATCAACTCTTATTATTGTATTTTTCTTCGTCTTTTATGTTGGCGCCCAGTTCGCTGGCGCAGGGAAAACCATATTCGAAACCTTTGGCCTTGACCCTTTCTGGGGACAGATAATAGCAGCGGGAGTAATACTCATCTATGCGACCATTGGAGGCTTTGTAAGCATAGTGGCAGTGGACACTTTTCAGGCAATCCTTATGATAACCACCCTCGTGGTGACTCCCATAATAATGATAATAAAGATCTTCGCAGATAAAGTTGATGTAGCACAGGCCTTTGCTGCTGCTCCTGCGGGTTATACATCCCTTGTTGGTACTGCCTCCGGTTTTGCAGCTGGAATTCTCATTTTCAATAATCTGGCATGGTTCTTTGGATATCTTGGAGGACAACCGCAACTAAATGCCAGGTTTATGGGCATGAAGGATGATAAAAATGTTAAACTCGGGAGAAACATTGCTGTACTGTGGACCATTCTGGCCTATTCCGGAGCGTTCATCATTGGAGTAGCAGGACTTATACTCTTTGGTCCACATGCAGTAAAGGATTCTGAGATGATTCTCCCACATGTACTCACTCACATGTTTCCAGGGTGGCTGGCTGCAATACTCCTTGCAGGAGCAGTGGCTGCAATGATTTCAACTGCAGAAAGCATGCTCCTTGTAGCAGCCTCTTCCGTAAGCCAGGATGTATACAAGGGAATAATAAAGGGAGGAAAGGCAGATGACAAAAAACTCCTTCTGATCTCCAGAGTCGCCACCCTGAGTGTGGGCATCTTTGCCCTCATTCTTGCCCTTACTACTTCGAAGCTCATTTATACGATAGTAAGTTACGCATGGGCAGGAATAGGCTGCTCCTTTGCACCCGCTATACTGCTCTCCTTTTACTGGGACAAATTTAATTCCAACGGAGTTATAACGGCATTAATAGCAGGACTTGTAACAACGGTAATCTGGATTCTGACCGGACTGGAGCGGATAATAACTGCAAGGGCTGTTACATTTTTCGTGGCGATAACCCTTGCCATAATAGTGGCTTTAATCACCAATAAAAAGGATAAATTAAAAGCTGAGGCCTGATGCGAATTCCATAAGTGCTTCCCACCTTTCCTTAAAGGAAAGAAAGGTACGGAAGGGATTATGAAGGGGACGGGCCTGAATCTTTGCTGTTTCTATGTTCTTTAGTGACTCAAGGGCATCCTCCGGTTTTCCCTCTGCCATATATTGAATTGCAAGCAATTCGCTTGCTCTGTAAACCTTCTCCTCCAGATCATCCCTGAGAAACACCCCGGGATAGGGATCCAGCTCTTCAGCGGTTACCTTTCTCATTCCCTTTATTGGCTCCTGAGCCCTCAGTTTTTCTCTCTCATATACGAACCTGTAAATATCCACCCTGATTTTCATCCAGGTGGGATAGGGTTTAGGCGGTGGTAAATGTCTTATAAAAAGTTGATTGTCAAGGTAAAACTTTACTCCGAACATCCTTGCATTTATAAGATAATCTATGTCCTCTCCCCTGGGAACTCCCGGGTCAAAGGGAATTCTTACGAAAAGGTCCCTGTGGATCACTGCATTTCCACCGAATACGAAGGGGGTTTCCTTTAATCTTTCTCCCTTTCCTATAAATTTTTCAAAGGCCTCATTCATTTTCTCAAGATTGTTCCAGTACACCATCCAGGGCTCAAAATCCTTTTTCAGAAGATAACCACCATACGGCTGAATATAA
>JAMOUL010000266.1 GCA_027062035.1 Candidatus Aminicenantota bacterium
AGGGTCGCTTCCCAGTTTCCAACCCCACCCCTGGCAAACCTTTTAGCATAATTGGAGATCGCGGTCTGATAGAAAGTATATTTGTTTTTTATAACCGTTTCCCTGTTTTTCAGCTTTTCCATCTGAGCTTTCAGAGCTTCGTATTTTTTCTTTATTTTGAGTACCCTTTCCGGAAAAGAGCTGTTATCCCTGCGTTTTATTTCGTAATCAGAAACAGAAATAATAAGCTCATAAATATCCAGGGGAAGAGGGCCTACCTCAAGAACTCCATTTGAAGGAATTGTTCCTTCCATGTAGATTCTGGCACCACCCGGGAATACATCGATTTTCTTTATTTCCGGAATCGTAGCCGCTATTATAGGTATTGTCAGAAAAATTATCAAGAGCTTTTTCATTTTTACCTCCTTATAATATTTTACCTTAGATTTTCTTTTGAGGATAAAATTGTCTTGCAGTGTATAATTAACTCTTAAGGAGGAACGATGATAGCCTTTGGACCGGTACCTTCGAGAAGACTCGGGATGAGCCTGGGAATAAATAATATACCTCCTAAAATCTGCACATATTCCTGCGTTTATTGTCAGATAGGAAATACCCTGAAGCTGGACATAAAGAGACAGGAATTCTATGATCCTCAGGAGGTTTTTGAATCGGTTAAGGAAAGGGTAGAGGAGGTTCAGGAAAAGGGCACAAAGATAGATTACTTAAGCTTTGTTCCCGACGGTGAACCAACCCTTGACCTTAATCTTGGAAGGGAGATAGAGCTTCTTAAAAATCTGGGAATAAAAATTGCTGTTATTACCAATGCTTCTCTTTTGTGGATGGAGGAAGTGAGGCGGGACCTTATGGGTGCAGATTGGGTATGTGTAAAGGTGGATGCTATTTCCAGAGATGTTTTTAAAAGGGTGGACAGACCCCATGGTCGTCTTTCCCATGAACAGATCCTTCAGGGCATTGCCAGATTTTCCGGAGAGTTTAAGGGAGAGCTGGTAAGCGAGACAATGCTCGTTAAGGGGATAAACGATAGCGAGGGAGAACTCGAAGGAATAGCAAGGTATTTATCGGGACTTGAACTCTCCCGGTCTTACATAATGGTTCCGATTAGACCCCCGGCAGAAACATGGGCAGAGGCTCCCGGTGAAGACGTTCTCAATATGGCATATATGATTTTTAAGGAATACGGGTTGAAGCCCGAGCTTTTGACCGGTGCAGAGCGAGGAAGTTTTGGTTTTTCAGGAGATGTGGTAGAAGACATCCTTGCCACCTCGGCAGTTCACCCAATGAGAAAAGAGTCTGTTCAGGAACTTCTGGACAAAGCAGGAAAGGGGTGGGATGTGGTTCAATCGTTAATTGAAGCTGGAGAACTCAAGGAAGTAAAATACAGAGGAAAAACCTTTTATATGCGTACCCTCAGGAAGCCTGATAAATAGTTTTATCCAAGGGCTGATTCAGGTAAATTTCGAAATCCTTTCCCCTTATTTTTCCCTTTTCTGCCCGGGAAAAATCAATTTCTGAAATCGGAAATTTTACAGGTTTATATAGCCATGTTTTGATAACCACCTCTTCTTCTGTAAAGCACACGCAGCAGGGTCTTGCTCTGGAGGATATACCTTTACCTGTTTTGAATATTGCGAGGGAATAGCAGTTTCCTTCAGATTTGTGGCATGAGCCAAAGAGAGGAAATAGCATTAGAAAAAGTACAGAAAGGAAGAGAATTGAGCCTGTAGCCATGAAAAAGACGGTGGAGTTTCTTCTT
>JAMOUL010000267.1 GCA_027062035.1 Candidatus Aminicenantota bacterium
GGATCAGTAGTTCTTGCCTGAAGCCTGAGATTCCTGAACCCTGCCAAAGGCAAAGGGTGAAGTGAATCCTCCGAAATATCCGTTCCACAATCCGTTTACTGTAATATGAAAATTTTCAACGTCGTCCGGTCCCAGGGCAACCATGGAATATACCTGTACCCTCTGATACCATGGCCTTTCAGAGGGAGGCTCCTGTGAGGTTTTTACCTTTGTAAAACCAATATTTAAAAATAAAAATATGGAGAGGAAACACGTGAAAAATTTTCTTGCCACATGTAAATAATACATGAAAATTGCGTATGAGCGTTAATGTGTTTATAAGGTAGGGGGCAATGAAGAAAAACGCTTTTTTATGATTTTATTTTCTCAGTTCTTCCAGGATCTCTGCGTCGGCGAGGTCCCTGAGTCTTCCAGTGGCTCTTTTATTATGGATTAGGTCCTCAAGGGAAATAAAATAGGCAGTCTCGCTTCCAAATTTGCCCTTTACTCTTCTTTTCCAGGCTTCCTCAAAATTTACTCCTGAAATAGAAGTTAATATTTCTATCATTATTGG
Organism: Candidatus Aminicenantota bacterium; assembly: GCA_027062035.1. Lineage (GTDB taxonomy): Bacteria > Acidobacteriota > Aminicenantia > S016-38 > S016-38 > S016-38. Next base: position 554 of record JAMOUL010000267.1, read on the forward strand.
TGGTACTCCCAATCTAACTACTATGTCAGGTTCCAGGAAGTCTTCTTCCTGAAGATTTATGTCCGAAAATCCGAATTCTTTGATAACTTCCAATATTTTCTCTGCGTTTTCTTTACTAATTTCGATAAAAATGTCTATATCCCTGGTATATCTGGGTTCAGCGTAAAAGGCATAGGCATAACCTTCGACTATAAGGTACCTAACTCCTTTTTTGTTTAATAATCTTATAAACTCTAAGAAGTTTTCGGTTAGTTTCACCGTTTAACTCCATGGTGAAATGTCTTATAAACTCCAGCTCTTCCAGTTTTTTTTCAGGAGGAGTTTCTCTCATCCAGCGGAGCCTTTCCCTTTCTAATTCATCCCTTGTCATTTTCTTTGCAGTCCCTTTCACATAGCTATTTTAGCATTTTTATGGCTCTATAACAAGCTGAATTGCGATTTGAGGGTTCCTAAAGCGCTCAAAAAACATCTTGGGCCTGATATCTACCTTTGAAATGTTTATTTTTTGAAGATTTAAGCTTTTACCCCCATACCCTTCCAGTTCTTTGCAAGGGCAAGGGAGGAGAAAATGGCAAGGGCGGTGGTTATTGCGCCTGCAAGGTTTTTCCCTGTAAGCCAGAGTCCCACTGTAAACAGGGTGCTGTAAACAATCACACATCCCAGGAAGATATTGAGCAGGCTGGCAGGAACGTCCCAGCCAGGAGTAAGACCGGGTTCAATGCCTCTTTCCTGTATTCTCCTTATAAAACCCTTCCATCCGGGGCCTCCGGGTTTCACCAGCTTGTAGAACTTTATCAGGGTATCCTCATCGGTGGGTTTTGTGAGAAAGGTTACCCCAACCCATGAAATGGTGGTTATCCCCACCCCTATTACAAATTCCTGCCATGTCTGGAGCTTTGTAAATCCGAGTTTTTGATAAATGGAGAAGAAAACCGCCACCAGAAATGACACCGTCATGGCGGTTATCTCGCTTATGGCATTGATTCGCCACCAGAACCACCTGAGGAGAAACAGCAGCCCTGTTCCTGCACCTATCTGCAGGATTAAATGAAAGGCCTGGAGGGCATTGCTGAGAAGGAGTGCGAATATGCCAGCCAGTACCATCAAAAACAGGGTTGATATTCTGCCCACAAACACCAGTTCCTTTTCCGAAGCGTGGGGCTTTATAAAACGCTTGTAAAAGTCATTGACAATATAAGAAGCTCCCCAGTTGAGATGGGTGGATATGGTGGACATATAGGCAGCGGTGAGGGAGGTTACAACAATTCCAAGAAGTCCATGTGGCAGGAAGGAGATCATGGCAGGATATGCCATGTCGTTTTTTATGATGGATGGGTCCACGTTTGGAAAGGCGTGTCTGAGCGATGCAAGATCAGGAAAAACTATTATGGATGCCAGGGCCACTATGATCCATGGCCAGGGACGAAGGGCATAATGTGTGACATTAAAAAGGAAGGTGGCTCCAATGGCATGTTCCTCGTTTTTTGCTGCGAACATCCTCTGGGCGATATAGCCTCCACCGCCCGGTTCAGCACCTGGATACCAGGCTGCCCACCACTGGACTGCCAGTGGAATTACAAAAATTGCCATCAGGGTGTTCATATCTGAGAAATTGGGAAGAAGGGAGATTTTCTGTTTTATTACAGGGTTTGAGATTAGATTATGAAGACCTCCAATCATGGGATGTTTTACTGCATAAAAGGCCACGGCAAAAGCTCCAAACATTGCCACCATGAACTGGAAGAAATCGGTGATAAGCACCCCTGTTAATCCACCCAGCATGCTGTATACAACCACGATTGAGCCTGCAATAACTACTGTCGTTACAGGGGAAATACCAAGGAGCACCCCTCCTATTTTTATCGCAGCCAGGGAGACGCTCGCCATGATTACAATATTGAAGAGCAGGCCCAGATATAGGGCACGGAAACCACGGAGAAAGGCGGCAGTTTTCCCGCTGTATCTGAGTTCATAGAATTCTATGTCCGTGAGAACCCTTGAGCGCTTCCAGAGTCTTGCGTATATAAAGACCGTAACCATTCCTGTTATCAGAAAGGCAAACCATACCCAGTTGCCAGCCACCCCGTGTGTTCTGACAATATCGGTAACAAGATTGGGTGTATCCGTTGAAAAGGTCGTTGCCACCATGGATATCCCCAGGAGCCACCATGGCATGCTTCTTCCGCTTACAAAAAAATCCTCGGCACTTCTTCCTGCCCTCTTTGTAACTGCAAGGCCTATTATCAGCGAGAGGATAAAAAAGGCTATCATGAAAATCCAGTCTGAAAAATTGAGGAGCATCCATCCCCCTATTTATTTGTTGTAGAAACTATAAGTTTTTCCACAGGTTCCACGATCAGAAGTTCCAGCTCAGCGCAGGGTTTTTTAGCCCTTTCGATCTTTTGTTGTGCGAGAGTCAACCAGTTTTCATCGGGCTTTTCCCCGGATTTTTTTATTTCCAGTGCCTCCAGGGCAATAGCAGCCACTGCGGATAGGTTTTCTGATAGCGGTTGTACCTCCCTTAGCACAGGCGAACTTTCTATAATGGGTATGAGGGAGGAGTGGTTGTTTTTCCACATGGTTAAAAGCTCCACGATTTTCTCCTCTGAATCTTTATCCCCTGTTTCCAGGTATTTCTCCACCAGCTTTCTAAACTTCCTGGGAAGCGGCGGGTCTGGAACAGCCGCATCTACCAGTCTTGTCAGTGGAGAGAATATGGTGTATGTTCTTGCCTCGTGCCGTTTGTAGTATCTTAAGGGTTCTACTGTTTGAACAAGTACCTTCAGAGGAATTATTTCCCCACTTTTTGCCAGACGTCTGAGCATCATATCCTGATTTTTTATATGGGTTAGCCCCAGTTCTTCCAGCTGAAGGGAAATAACTTCCAGCCTGCGGTACATATCCTCCACATCCTTTACTGATGAAGGAGACCAGAGCCTTTCTGCTATGGCAGCAGTTCTTGGCCATATTCTTGAATCTATGTTTTCCGGGCTTATTATCTCTGCCCACATTGTTGCCTCTCCACCAAGGATCCTATTTCTTTCTTCCGGTGAAAGCTTTACATCTTCTGGAACAGGGTCATTAAGATAGTGAAAATCCGTGGGCTGGCACAGGTCTATATAATATCCATTGGAAAGGATCGTGTAAAATCCTTTTTTTGCTGCTTCGTAAAGGAATTTCTTACCCCTCCATGATTGAATTACTATGTTCCTGGGCATGTCCGGATGAAGGATTTCATCCCATCCCACCATCTTTTTTCCGTATTTTTTAAGAATTTTCATCACCTTGATATTGAAGTAAGCCTGAAGCTGGTGGAAATCCTTTAATTTATGTTTTTTCATGAATTTTTTTATTCTCTTACTGGCCTTCCACTGAACGTCGTTTACTTCGTCTCCCCCAATATGGATGTAGGGGTCGGGGAAGAGTTTTGCCATTTCCTTGAAGAATTTTTTCAGAAATTTATATACCCTTTTGTTTGAAGGGTCCATTACCGGATTCTTGGCACCATAGATTTTTACCATCTCGTATGGACCGGGAAGCGCTGCCAGTTCAGGATAGGCAACAAGCCATGAGGTGGTGTGCCCCGGGATATCGAATTCCGGGACTATCCTTATTCCCCTCAGATCAGCATATCTTATTAAGTCCCTCATCTGTTCCTGTGTATAGTAGTTTCCGTCAGATGCAATAAGGTGCAGTCTGGGAAAGGTTTTACATTCTATTCTGAATCCCTGGTCATCGGTTAGGTGAAGGTGAAGGACGTTCATTTTTACCGCTGCCAGTGCATCTACGTTTCTTTTTAGAACTTCAATGGGCATAAAATGGCGGACCACATCTATTAATAGGCCACGCCATGGGAAACGGGGCTCGTCCTTTATCTCAACTGCTGGAAAGTAGTAATGTTTTTTGTCGTTTGAGAGAAGCTGTAACAGGGTTTCAAGTCCCCTCAGGATTCCTATATCAGTGTTTGCCTGAAGGTATATACCTGAACTGTCTATTTTCAGGGTATAGGATTCGTCCATCACAGGGGCAAGTTTTATCGTTTTGCTATAAGTTATTTTAAGGGAGAAGTTTCCCGGTTTTAGAAGGAAAAATATACCGGTTCTTCCTGAAAGTCTGTGCATAAACCGTTTTTTTGCAAGGGCTACACGTGTACTGTAGGGGCCCTTAACCTTAATTCCGAAATCAGATGAAATGAAAAACTTTCCCTGAAGGAGTTTTACATCCTTTGGCACAGGCATCAGGTTTAGATGCGGAGCAGCCATCATGGAAAGCACAAATATACCGATAAATAATACCTTTGTAGTCTTTTTAAACATGGGATCCTCCCTATGGAATTTTAATTTTTAATTATTTTAAGGTTTTCCCAAGGAATCTGTCAAAGAAATCTGCAGATGCTCTGTAGGCCTGGAGCCAGTGCCTGTAAAGAAGAAAGTCATGGACATCGTCAGGAAATATCAGTGTCTCCACATGTGCTCTTTTAAGCTCCCGAAGTCTCTGTACAAGATCTGTGGTCTGGATGAAGTCCACGTTACGGTCATCATCGCCGTGGATAAATAGCACAGGAGATGTCCATGTATAGACGCTGGCTACGGGTGATGATTCATAGGCAATTCTCATTTTTTCTCTGTCTATACCCCAATCTTCTGCCCCTCTTATCATTCCTCTCCATGACCAGTCGTGGACCCCATGCATATCCACACCTGCGGCGAAAAGGTCGGAGTCCCTTGCAAGACCAAGGGCTGTAAGGTAGCCTCCATAGGAACCACCCCAGAGTCCAATTTTAAGAGGATCCACATATGGTAGTTTCTGAAGAAATTTGGCTCCTGCTACAATATCCTGATACTCTGAAGCCCCATCAGGGCCCTGATGAGGGGCTGTACGGAATGCGGCTCCGTATCCAATTCCAGAGCGATAGTTTACAGAAAGGACCACATAACCTTTATTTACCATGTATTGATTGAAGGCATAGGAATTGTGGTAGTAATAGAAATAGTGCCACCCGAGAAGCATCTGGCGGATTGGACCGCCATGCATGAATATCAGTGCAGGGCGTTTGTCTCCTGGCTTTATATTTTTGGGAACAAAGAGCTGTCCGTGAATTTTTAGACCGTCACCAGCTTTGAAAATTACCTGCCGGGGTTCTACAAGCTCCTTCATGGGAAATTTGTCTGGAATGAGCTGCGGGGCTATAAGTCGGGGTTTTCCTCCTTTTGAAGGAATAATAGCCGGAGCTGCAGGCTGGCGGGCAGTGGAGCAGATAAGCGCTATGTATTTACCGGATGGGAGCACTTCAGGGCTCCATTCTATACCCTTCCCCGATGTAAGTGGTTCAGGTGTTCCTCCATATATGGAAACCTTCCACAGGTGTCGTCTGTCCACATCTTCTTTGTTGGAATTAAATATCAGGGTTTTTCTGTCCGGCGTTATGGCAAGGTTTTCCACTTCGTACTTTCCAGGGGTAAGACAGATGGTTTTTCCGGTTTTAAGGGAAAGGGAATACAGATGCATCCAGCCGTCCTCTTCAGAGTAAAATATAAGATGATTATCTGCAGCCCAGAGAATAGGGTGACGGGGATAATACTCTGCAAAGCCCCCGCCCTTTTCTGCTTCATACACTTTCTTTCCTCTGCCGGTCTTGACGTCCACCACCCAGATTGAGAAGGGAACATCCCATGCATCCCATATGGGCCTTCTTTTCATTTTTGCCCCTGGTAAACGTATAAAGGCTATTTGTCTGCCGTCTGGTGACCATACCGGGTGATTGTCCCTGTTAACATCGGGGATGAGCCATTGTATCAGGTTTTTCCTGAGGTGATATATTCCAATGAAACTATGATCATCTCTGTAGCTTACAAAGGCAAGTTTTGTCCCGTCTGGAGACCACCTGAGGTTAAAGTTTCTTCCCCTGGCAATGAATAGGGTTTTTGGTTTCTCCGAACCATCTAAGGGGGAGATCATTACCTCTTTTCCCCTTGAAAATACAACGTATTTACCATCAGGGGATATTTCAGGGCCAGCGCCCTTTCCTATTTTCCAGATTTTTCCGTCCTTTACCCTTACCGCCCATATTGCTGTTTCCACTCCCCCGGGATTGCTGGTTGGATTCGGGTATTCGCCGTTCCTGTTTGGTTCACCACCTCTTATATACACAATTATTTCTCCGTCAGGACTGAACCTCAGTGCTGTGAGTTCCTGTCCATCATCTTCGGTGTAAGCTGTGAGTTTTCTTGCCCTGAAGTTCGGTGCATCTGCAACCCAGATGTTTCGTCTTCCCCGATTGTCAAAAACCCAGGCTATACGATCCCGGTTTTTCGATACTATCATACGTG
>JAMOUL010000268.1 GCA_027062035.1 Candidatus Aminicenantota bacterium
CGGCATTTATAAACTACAGCCAGCAGTTCAATACCCTGAACGAACCTGTAAAGGAATTTGTTATATGGGAAAGACCTTTCTACCCGGCGCAGGTAGAATTTCTGTCTGGATATCCGGCCGAAAGAATATGCTGGAGAAAACTCAAAATTCCTCCTGAAATCACTGGAAAGGAGTTAATGAAATGCGTTTCCAGGCCTGCTGGTCTTTACCGGATGGATTTTTCAATGGAAGAGATACGGGCCGGATAATATTTTTAGATTTTATTCATTCTGTTATGTAATTCAAGATTTTGTTGAATTTTTATTGAAAAAGGCAAAAAAAATACTACAATATATATGATATATCTTTTTGGTTGTGAGCCTGATGAGAAAATTTCTATTTTTTTTGGTATTTATAAACACCATTTTTGCTACTATTTTAAGGTATGCTACCATTCAGGGGCCTCTCACGCTTGATCCTGCCAGGGTGGAGGACTCTTACACTTCTGAGGTTATATCCAACGTATATGAAGGTCTTGTAGGTGTAAAGGGTACAAGATACGAAATTGAACCCATTCTTGCTGAGAGCTGGAAAAAGGATAGCACTGGAAAGGTATGGACTTTTAAGCTCAGGAAAGGGGTAAAATTTCACGATGGAACCGAGTTCGATGCAGAAGCGGTGATTTTTTCCATAAAAAGATTAAGGGCTCTAAACCCCAGAGCGTTCAGAAATCTTTTCCCTTACTTCAAAAGCATAAAAAAACTGGACCGCTATACTGTTAAAATATCGCATACACATCCGGATGCAGTGTTTTTATATAACCTTTCCATGCCCAATGCCTTTATAGTTTCGCCGAACTCAGTGAAGGGCAAACCATTTTCCCCCATCGGAACAGGACCGTTCAGGGCTAAAGAATGGAAAAAGGGGGAATCGATCCTTTTAAAAACATTTAAAGGGTACTGGAACAAACCTCCTGGAATAGATGGTGTTCTGTTCATAAAGGTTTCGGCAAGCATGTGGAGATTACTCCAGCTAAAAAATGGAAATGCTGATGTAATAAAGGTTTCTTCCACAAGGGAATACACAAACCTGAAAAATCTGCCCGGGATAAGGTTTGTCTCCCGGGATTATATAAATTTTAATTTCATAGGATTTAACGTAAATAAACCACCCTTCGACAAAAGGGAGGTTAGAGAAGCTTTCGCTCACATTATAAACAAAGAAAAGCTCGTTCGTTTTCTATTCAGACGTTCTGCTCTTCCCGCCCTTTCTCTCTTTCCACCCTTCTTAAACATTAATAACGCTAACTATAAAGACTACGACTACGATATATCGAAGGCAAGACGATTACTTTCATCTGCGGGTTATCCGCATGGCTTAAAATGTAGGCTCTACAGCATTACAGGAAGATATGATTTAAAAAACACACTTTTAAAAATAAAGAAAAATGCGAAAAAGGCGGGTATAGAAATCCAGCTCGTTTTTCTCCCCTTTAATGATATTGTAAGGGGAGTTTTAAACAATAAATACGATCTCTTTGCCATGGGATGGACCATATTTATTCCTGACCCCAGTGTCATAACAGATTATCTTTTCCTGTCTCAGAGTGAGATTAATTTCTTCCATTACAGAAATCCGGAGCTTGATAGAATACTTATAAATGCAAGAAGAATAATGGACCCATCGCGGAGAGCAGAAGAATATAAAAAAGTTCAAAATATAATTCATCGTGATGTGATCTTAATTCCATTGTATTACTCTTCCTTTATTGCTGCTTACAGGAAAGGCATAAAAGGGCTGCATCTTAACTCGAGGGGTCTTCTCATTTTTAAGAATGCCCATGCAACTGAAACTGTAACAACACACTGAACGTTTTTATTCTTTTCTAAAAAATAATTCGTAAAAATTTATAATAATTCAGTCCTATATCAATATCAGAACTTAATATCTCTCTGAAAATTTGAAATTTAATAGCTTTTAGACAGAAGACTTGAATTTTTTTATATTCTCTCTACAATATAAATAAATCTTTAGTTAGAGTGTGACCATGAAAATTTTATTTTTCTTTTTAAGTTTCAGCCTGGCATTCTCGTCTTCCCCCACTTTAAAATGCGCCAGGATTCAGGACGCATCCACCCTCGACCCTGCTGTGGAGAGAACCCTTTACTCTGCAGAGGTAATTTCCAATATGTTTGAAGGCCTTGTAGAAGTGGAAACTCCGGGCTTTAAGGTTAAACCCCTGCTTGCAGAAAAGTGGGAAAAAAGCGCAGATGGAAAAACCTGGAGATTCTATCTGAGACGGGGCATTAAATTCCACGATGGAAATGAATTAGACGCAGATGCAGTTGTTTACTCCTTCCGAAGGTTCATGAGAAAGAATCCCATAAGATTTAGAAGCTTCTTCAGATATTTTGAGGAAATTCGAAAGATCGACGATTATACTGTGGAATTTCGACTCAGCAAACCGGATTCAGTATTCCTCCTGTATCTTTCCATGCCTGGAGCCTTTATTGTATCGCCAAAAGCTGAAGAAATGGGGAAGTTCAAACCAATAGGTACAGGTCCCTTCATCCTTGGAAAATGGGAAAGGAGAAAATTCATCCTTCTTAGGGCCAATCAAAATTACTGGCAGGGCAAACCCAAAATAGGCAAGCTCATGTTCATTGCCATTCCAAATACTGAATGGAGATTGCTCCAATTAAAGAATGGAAATGCTCACATTCTCCGGCTCTTCTCGCTCAGGGAATACAACGAACTGAAACATAATCCTTTTATAAAAATGCTCCACACGCCCAATATTATCATGAGCTATATAGGGTTTAATACCAGCAGGCCTCCATTTAATGACCGAAGGGTAAGAGAAGCGTTTGCTCATATAATAAGTAAAGAGAGACTGGTGCACCTTCTTTTTTCCGACCATGCCATTCCTGCAATTTCCATAGTTCCCCCCATAATTCCTGGCTCAAATAACGAACTGAAAGATTATGAATACGATGTTAAAAAGGCATCTAAACTCCTCGCCGAAGCGGGATATCCTGATGGGTTTTCGTGCACTCTATACTCAGTTCAGGGCAGGCGGGACTTAAAAGAATTCCTTCTCAAGGTTAAAAAGAACGCAGAAGCGGTCGGGATAAAGATTAATCTGAAATTCCTGCCCTTTGCAGAACTTTTCAAGATCTTCGCCAGTGGAGAGCATGATCTCTTTGCCCTTGGATGGACCACTGACATTCCAGACCCAAGTTCATCCCTGGAAAGCCTTCTTTTTTCAAAGGGTAAAAACAATTATTCCCTTTACCACAATCCGAAACTTGATAGACTGATCGTTGAAGCAAGAACCACCCTGGATGAGAAAAAGAGAATTGCCCTCTACATGAAGGCTCAGCAGATGGCTCATGACGACGTTGCCGTTATTCCATTGTTCTACTCCTCTATCATAGTTGCTTATAACAAATCGGTGCATGGAGTGGGAGTAAATTTCAGAGGACAGCTGATACTCAAAGATGTTTCTGTAAAACCATAGCTGTCAGAACTTTATTTTAAACATGTGAATGCCACAGGCTATCAATCATCACCGGACAGGAATGGAGAATTAAGAGGTCAACAACCCTCAGGTTAAATTCAAAATAGAGATAACCATATTTAGCCGGGCGTAGAGTGTAAAGCTTTAATTCAAAGAGAAAATCCAATTCACCAGAAATTCAACATAAATGCTTGAATAACAGGAGATTTTTCAATATAATCCTGTAAATGCAGGGAAAAACTCGAAAACTACATTTCAAAGATTTAAAGGCCGGGGATGTCCTTTTATGTAGAGGAAAGGGCATCATATCGGAACTGGTTGAATTATTTGATGGGGGAACCTACAGCCATGCTGCAATCTTTGACGGGGAAAAGGTGGTTCAGGCAACTCTGCATGGGGTCGTAATAGAAAGCATAGATACCCTGAAGGATGAAATATTTGTGGACGTGTACAGGTTCAAAAAAGACGGTCATACGCTGAATTCTCCTGGATGGCCATCCGCTCCGGTCGTAGCTGTGGCTGACCGAATAGGCAGCGAAGGACTTAAGTATGCAACCGATCATCTTCTTCTACTCGCTCTTCTCACCCTTACAAGGAAAATACCTCTGGAACCTCTGGAGAAGAAGATTTTACGTGTAATACTGGACCATGCTGCAAACTACATATTTGAACTTATGGATAAAGGTAAAGAGCCCATGGTCTGTTCGGAGGTGGTATTCCGGGCCTTTAAAGAAGCGGCACCTGATGACAGGTACACACTTATAATTGAAGGGGTTCTGTTCAACGCATTCAGGTCTATAGAGCCCGGGTCTTTCCCTGAAGATGAACTTGGCCAGGCCCAAAAAAGATTTTTGCAGGCCTGGACACGTGCAAAATATGGAATCAATGACTTACCGGACAGAATGGAAGTGATAGATCCTGCAGTTGCATCCTGCGTAACTCCCCACGACCTTGAAACGTCCCCCACACTTTTCAAGGTTGGTAGATACGTCTTTTCCTGAAATGAAAATACTCCTGAATGAAACCTCCTTTTCGCTTTTCCTTCTCACTCTTTTTACGTTCCTTCTAAATTTTTACCTTATAATTCTTAAAAATAAAGAAAAATCAACCTATTTTCTTATTGGATTTTATACCAATGTGTTTTTTATGTTCTCATCTGCCCTCATAGGAATATCAATTCCAAGGGTTTACGGTACAAAAATACTCATTTTTCAATACGTATTTGCACAATATGCTCTTCTGTTTCTTCTGCTGTTTTCCTACTACTGCTATGAAAAATTTAAAGAGGCGGAAGCAAAAATTGTCTCTTTATTCTTTTCAACGACTTCAGTTTCTATAACCATCTACATTCTACACGGTATATTTTCTGGAAAACAATTCAATGGGAAGGATCTTGCCTGGATAGCTATTCTGGACGCTCTGGAAATAATCTGGGTTTCTCTGGTGTTTATAAGAAAAAGCTGGAAAATCACCAGAACTTCTCCTGAATCCAAAAGAGGAATAATAAACATTCTACTGCCCGCTGATTACAGGGCAAGAAGAATCCTGTATTTCGCTTACTTGATGGCAATTCCCATAATTTTAAGTCTTTTTGTGTTTGCAGCCTATAACGATATAATTCCGGTTGATCTCCACAATTTTGTATTTGCAGAAGGCTCTGCACTTTTCTTCTTTCTCTTTGTACTTGTTTATCTCAATTATTCCAATTTTCCTATAAGTCTCATTTTCAAAATAGTCGGGGTAACCCTGGTTTCTGTCATTCTTTTGCTTAATACAATCGGTTTTCTTCTCATAAAAGAAAATCAGGCATATTACAGCAAAATAAACGAACTAAAGGCCAGAGTTTGTATGGAGCGAATTGCACAAAATAAATTTTACGGTTTCCCCCGGGACATCGTTTATATTTTAAAAAATTCTCGACATAACCCCTTTTCCAATAATTTCACCGTAATTTACGCAACAAAGGAAATGAACAGGGAGATAATCATCAAGGACAATTTGATCAAAACTAAAATCTTCCATAAAATAATTCCATTTTCCAGATTAACCCGAAATTACTATGCTCCTTTATACAGTGAGGCAAAATATTTTTCCTATTTCTTTTATAAAGGGGATTCAGTGTATGAAGTGGGGATATCTCCCTATTCTTACCGTCTCAAAATCCACAAGATAGTGTTTAAGTTCATAATAACATCTCTCATTCTTTTCCTCCTTATCATCTTCATATTTCCCCTGTTTTTTAAACCGACCATTATAGGACCGGTAAAACATCTGATAGAAGGAGCCCGCAAAATGGAAAAGGGCAATTTCGATGTTGAGTTTCCTGTAAGGGTAAGAGATGAATTTGGCATATTATCAGATGTATTTAACAAGCTGGCATTTTCATTGAAAAAATATAGAGAAGCACTCCTGAACTATAGCAGAATTCTGGAAAAGAAGGTGGAAGAAAGAACCCGCGACCTGGAGAATAAAAATAAAATTCTTCTGGAAATGAAGAAAAAGCTGGAACTTACTGCACGCACAGATCCACTTACAGGACTTCTAAATAGAAGGGCTCTTTACGAATTCATAGATCATGAAGTAAAAAGAACAAAAAGGAGCAAGAAGGGATTTTCCATTATATTGGCGGACATAGATAACTTCAAGCATATTAATGATACATATGGACACGCCTGCGGAGACAGAGTTTTAAGGAAAATCTCCAGAATTCTAAAATCAACTCTCAGGCAAACAGACAAGGTTGGCAGATGGGGAGGAGAGGAATTTCTAATTTTACTGCCAGAGACCTCCCTGGAAGGAGCGGTCAGAGTGGCAGAAAAACTTCGCATGTCCATAGCCTCTGAAAACTTCCGCTGTAGCGGGAAACTTACCCTGAGGCTTACCATGACATTTGGGGTGGCAGAATTCACTCCACAGACACCGTCATTGAGGGAATGCTTAAAAAATGCAGATGAAGCCCTATACCGGGGAAAATCCAGCGGGAAAAATATAGTGTTTTCAATCGAAGAGGACAGTAAATTATTTTAAATATGTTTTCCCCATCTTTCTCTCGCAGGATACGAAAAATATAGGCTCTCTGAGTTCACCTGTTCAAAACAACTTTCCTGAGATTTAATCTTTTAGTAAAATTTTAAACAGGAGGAGACCATGGAAAAGAAAAACACTGCTGGAATTATTTTATCGTTTACAGGGATCGTTAACGGTTTATTGCTTCTTTTCTGGATTGCGGGCATATATTCTCCCCTTGTTTCCGCCAAAATAGCACAGGGTCATGGCTATGAAGCAATCACAGTAAGGATAGTTTTCGCCGTCCTTGGCTGGCTGGCTCTGAGTGCAGGAGCGCTCTGGGCTGCCGTGCTATATGGTTTTGTAA
>JAMOUL010000269.1 GCA_027062035.1 Candidatus Aminicenantota bacterium
TGAATATTTGAAGCTGTCCAGAAGGCTGTTCGAAGAAGCCAACAGAAAATTCGGCTATCGCACCAACGGGGAGAAGTTGATGAAGGTACTTTCGGGGGATATTCCATGAGGTTGCACGTGGTAAACAGGATGGGTGGAGGATACGGAACCTTTATCAGGAGTCTGATGCGGAGGGGAGAAAGGGTGTGGGAGGTCTCATCATCGGATGTGCCGGTAAATCCATCGGACATTACGCACCTCGTCCTCTACGGATATATGCCGGACTTTCCCTTCCATCTCTTTCCGAATGCCCGCAGGTATTACTACTTTCACGGATTGCGGATGCTTTCGCGCAGGATGATACTTGGAAAGAAGGAAATCAATCCTCTCCATTTCTGGCGCCTGAGGAAATTCAGACAGTGGCTTCGGAACTTCGACGATTACCTCTCTGTGAGCTTTGCCATGAGGGAAATGGCACGGAAATTCTATGGAGTGGATTCGAAGGTGGTCCATAACGGAATCGAAATGGAAGGGAAAAATTCGCTCTGCCCCCGAATCTCCAGAGGGTATCTCCTGTGGATTGGAAGGGAGGCGTGGGTCAAGGGGCTGGATACCTTTCTACAATTGATGAAATCCCTGCCCGAATTCGAGGGGGTGGTGGTGGGCAATGTGAAGCCAGCAGGGGAACTTCCCAACGTCAGGTTCGTTGGATATGTGGAGGATTTAAAGGAAGTGGTGTGCGGGGCTGGGGCTGTCGTTATCACCTCCTATTTCGAGTCTTTCTCCTATACCACTCTCGAGGCTCTGATGTATGGAAAACCAGTTCTGGTTTTGAAGAGGGCTGCTGGGGCATGGGAAATCCTTCAGATTCTGGGACTTTATCGGTGGGGATTCGATTTGCTCGATGACATCGCTCGATTCGTCAGAGAGAATTCATCCATCGATTTCCCGAAAGGGCTGAACCTCTCTTATTTCTCCTTCGACAACACCTACCGCAAGCTTCTGGAGGCTCTGGAATGAGGATTCTCATGATAACCGACAGTTATCCCCATAATGAAAAACCTTATCTGACCACATTCCACCACGAGCATGCAAAAGTCCTGTCCCGTATAGGAGATGTTAAGGTGCTGACGCTCATCCGGGGAAAGAGATTCGGATTTCGCAGGTATAGGTGGGAGGGAATAGAGGTGGAGGCTTTTGAAATGCCTTATAAAGCTGGGGCTGGGTTTATTTTCTTGCCGCTTGCTGTTGTTTTGCATTTTTTGTTGATGGTAAAAAATTCTATAACTTTTAAGCCAGAAGTGAATATATTACAAATGTCTTTACCTCATGGAATTGCTTATATTCCTCTTGGGGTATTTAAGATACCAAGATTTATTTTGGAGCATTCTACAAATGTGCAGAAAACCTATTTTAAACGATTAATGGTTAAATTAATATTAAAAGTTATTCCTACAATATATGTAGTTAGCTCATATCATAAAAGTGTTTTAGAAAAATCCATAGGAATAAAGATTGCAGGAATTATACCAAATCCTATTCGAGATTTTGCATATTTATGTAAAGAAACTTCTGCATCATCCAAGATAAGAAGAAATAGAATAGCCTTTGTTGGTAGTTTAATAGAACGTAAGAGGCCCGATTTATTTATTAAAGCAGCGAAATTCTTACCTAATACTGAATTTATTTTAATTGGGGCTGGTGATATCTCTCAGTTTATGCCTTTGCCCCCAAATGTTAAGTATTTGG
>JAMOUL010000270.1 GCA_027062035.1 Candidatus Aminicenantota bacterium
CAGCCAGGGTGGAGGAAGTTATGGATGAAAAGAAAATTGCCCACGCCGATAAGAGAAGTCCAAGGAAAATGGCAAGAAATCCATGGACCAGTATTTGCCAGGCCCAGACTTCAAAGGGTAGGATCAGACCGAAGGCCAGAACACCATAGGATAGTATCGATATGGCGATTATGTAGAGAGAAGCAAGCAGATGGGCTGTCACTATAGACGGATAGGAGAGGGGAAATGAGAGTATAAGATAGATTGACCTTCGTTGAATCTGGGAGGATATCATCTGGGATGTAAGAAAAATAGGTACTGCCACTGCAAAAAGTGTGATTCCATTTAGAGCCATATCTTTGAACACCTTTCCTGGCTCTCCTACCACCATTTCCTGAAGTATAAATGATGAAAATAGCAGTATCACGGACAGAGAAAATATGAAGTAGAAGATCTTGTCCCTGAAATATTCATTGAAAAGGCCTATGGACAGACTAATTGTTTTTTTCATCGAGCATTTCCTCCAGTTCGATCTCAGAAGGCTTAACTTCATAAATTTCGCCCGTGGCTCGGATCTTTTCGAGCTGTTCCCAGAGACGTTCCCTTTCCACCCTGATAGTTACCAGCTCGCCATTTTTATAGTATCTGATTGTAAATTTTCGTGGTTTTCCAAGTTCCTGGACACGGATGGTCAATCCATCTTTTATTATTGCTACCCTGTCAACCAGCTCTTCCACATCCTCGATTATGTGAGAGGAAAAGAAGACCGTTTTCCCTCTGGCTTTTAAACCCTTTATTATCTGTTTTACATCCTTTCTTCCTATAGGATCCAGTCCACTGAGGGGTTCATCATAAATGAGAAGAGGGGGATCCCCAATAAGGGATTGAGCGATCATTATCCTCTGAAGCATTCCCTTAGAATATTCCTTTATTCTTCTTTCAGCAGCAGCCTTAAGGCCTACAAGCGAAAGCAGTTTTTCTATGTCTTCATCAGTTTTGCCCAGAACCGATGCACAGAATTTGAGAAATTCCCTCCCTGTAAGGTTTCTGAGTGTCTGAGGATTTTCCGGTAAAAAACCGCGCAGTTTTTTCCCTTCAGGGGTAGTCGGAGAGTTCCCGAGAATTTTTATGGTGCCGGAATCGGGCTTCAGTATACCGGCAATTATCTTTATGAGGGTGGTTTTTCCAGCTCCATTGGGACCAACGAATCCGAAAATTTCTCCCTGCTGTAGAGAAAGGGAAATTCCCTTTAAAGCTTCAACCCTCTTCTTCCCTCTGTAGGTTTTCCTGATATCCTGTATTTCGAGGATCATGCTTTAGATTACTCTTTGTTTGTATAGAGGGTAAGTCCTATATCATCACCCCCAATGGCATCAGCAGGCCTTGTTATTCCATCGCTGAAGGGTGTTTCCCATACCTTATTGGAACCAGCCGTAAGTACATATACCCTGTGTCCTCGTTTGGCTGCTTCAGAAATAACAGCGTTTCCCGGGTAATACCTGGAGTTTATTACATAAGAATATCCCCAGGGGTCGTCCATAATTTCTTCGTCAATGTAAGGACCCCTCCATGCATATTCCCCGGAAGTTGGATAGTCCTGGCCAGGTTGATTGGCATTTAATGCCCCTGTATCATTGTCAGGATTATTATAAAAAAGATAGTCGTAAAGAGGTTTTACCGGAGTCAGAGTAGCCCAGTTATTCGAACCAAGTACTGCTCCGTCATACCCTGTTGCCACGTGAATAGGGTCGGATAATACCCTGTTTACTCCGCCAGAAGGTCCATTTGCATTGGTGTACGGCCAGAAACCAGTGTCTTTATAAAGGCTTGCAATTGACGCTCCTATTACCTGAACTTCGTTATAGGCTCTGGAAATTTTTGCGTCCTCTATATGTTTTGCTACAGTAGGGACAAGGATGGCAGCCAGTATAGCTACCACTGCAAGCACCACTACCATTTCAATAAGGGTAAATCCCTTTCTCATTTTTTCCTCCCTTTTAAATCAAATAGATTCCCCTTGCCCCTTTTATTTTATAACCATTGCAGTGAGACGTCAAAAACGGTATTTATCTTTTTTATAAAGCTCCTTCCCCTATCATGTTTATGGTTCTTTCCACCTCTTTTTCCAGTGCGGGAGGAAGACCCAGAATTTTTGGGTCCAGAAAACCTTTTATAATAAGGGATTTTGCTTCTTCAGGAGAAAATCCTCTTGCCATGAGATATTCGATTTCCTCTTCTGCAATTTTCCCCACCGCAGCTTCGTGGGACATATTTACCTCGGGATGATTGGCTTCGAGTTCCGGGATGGCAATTATGGATCCATTACTGGAAAGAAGCAGCCCATCGCAGCTCATATGAGCTTTTATACCCCTGGAATTTCCAACAAGGTGACCCTTGGAATAAACCTTACCTCCACCACTTATTACCCTGGATATAATTTCACCGCTGGCTTCTTCTCCGTTGAGGTGGATTCTTGCTCCGACGTCATAGAAAGAGCCATCCGGTGCATAAATAAGGCTTGTAAATTGAGCCACTGCTTTCTTTTCCAGAAATGCTTCAGGATAGGTCTGGGTGATCTTGGATTTTCTGATGGTGATATAGTTAGACACAAATTTTCCCCCTTCCTGGACATAGATGGCGGTTCTGGGTCTGACCTCTACCTGATCTGCCCAGTCGTGGATCATTGTATATGAAAGATAGGCTCCCTTTCCCACAAAAATTTCTGTTATGCCTATGTGCATTCCTGTATTTACGTAGGATGCGGTTGCGCATCCATTGATTATGTGTAGCTCCGCACCGTCTTCGAGAATTATAATGTTATGTACCGATTGTACGAGTCTGGCAGTCGCGATGAAAAAACATGCCTGTATGGGTTTTTCCACCTTTCGATCCTTCTCTACATGTATGAAGTATCCCCTGGGCTTGGCCTGAAAAGCCTTCCTTGTGTATTCGTCCTTATCCGGACTAACCAGACTCCACATTTTCTCCTTTAGCCCTTTGACTTTCTGGATGGCCTTTCCAGTGGAATAATAGGTAACTCCATCGGTGTAATTGGAGACCATCTCTTCATCGTCTATAAGTAGAAATGATCCGGATCTCTCTTTTTCTTCAAGGATGAATCCTACCCTTTCCAGGGTGGTTTCTTCCCCCTTTATCTTCTTTTCCAGCATTTTAGACATTCTGTATACCCCTTTAGTTTTATTTCATTAAACATTTCCATGGGATTTCCTGAACAGGTTATTTTTCCATCTATTAGCAGGTGGCCTTTATCTGCAGTCAGTTTTTCAAGAATAAAACCCGTGTGGGTTATTATAATTCCGCTTTTCTTCCGTTCCAGAATAGGTCTATCCTTCTGAAGGAGAATCCTCAGAGCTTTTGCTATTACATCAATATTAGTTATATCCACACCGGATTCGGGTTCATCAATAAGACTCAAATCCGGATTCTGTAAAAGAAGCTGAAAAACTTCGGAACGTTTCATTTCACCGCCGGAGAAACCGAGGTTTATATCCCTCTGGAGCATTTCCTTTAATCTGAGAAGTTCTGCCTTTTCCAGAATTTCCTCCTCGGACCTATTCAGAAGTTTTCCAATCTGGTTCAGCTTGATTCCCTTTATAGAGGGTGGCCTTTGAAAAGAAATTCCCAGTCCAAGCTTTGCCCGTTCATGGGGTGGCAGATAGGTAATGTCCCTTTCTTTGAAGTATATTTTTCCATCAGTTACTTTGTATTTCGAAAAACCCATAATTGCAAAAAACAGGGTGGATTTCCCAGCACCATTTGGACCAAAAAGGACATGGGTTTCTCCAGCTTTTACGTGAAGATTTACTCCTTTGAGAACAGGTTTTCCTTCGACTTCTACCCTAAGGTTTTCTATCAATAACATTTCGGGCCTCCTTTATAGCCAGATTTACAGCCTCTTCAGGAGTTTCCACCGGTGAAACTCCGGGTATTTCCCATGTTTTCAAGCCGAATACCTTCCTTCCGTATATCAGAGCATAGGCTATCTCTGAAAGGGTACCATAGCTTCCGTCAATTGCTATAGCAACATGCGAATTCAACACTACAAGAGCATTTCTTAAATAACCTATGTTTGTAACGATAGGTACATCAATAAAGGGATTTGCAGCTTCCATGTCATTTCCTGGAAGAATACCGAAGGTAGTCCCTCCTTCCTCCTTTGCTCCCCTGGCAGCTGCTTCCATTACTCCCCCAAGGCCACCGCACACGAGTATGGCCCCTTTTTTTGCTATGAGCTTTCCTGTTTCATACGCAAGGGCCAGGGCTTCCTTTGATGGGTTTGACCCTCCAATTACTCCAATCCTGGGTATTTTTCTCATAATATCCTCACCGCCACATAGAAGTGTTTTTTCCAGTATTTATCGAGGTTTTCCCTGACTACACCCCTTTCAGGAGAAGCATGAACCATGTGATGTTTTCCTATGAATATACCCACGTGTAGCTTTCCGTTGAATTTGAAAAACAAAAGGTCTCCCTTTTTGAACCCTCTTTTTAATTTTTTTCCTGCCTTCAACTGTGCTTCTGTTCCTCTGGGTATACTATATCCTTCAAGTTTGTACACGTAATAAACCAATCCAGAGCAATCAAACCCTTCCTCGGGGGAACTTCCTCCATATTTGTATTTAGTGCCTATTAATGAAATTGCCCTCTTTGCAAGGTTGTCACCCGGGGACACCTGAACTGTGCAGTAGCTGAAAAGGAGTGATATTACAAGAATAAAACCTATCTTTTTCATAGGAAATTATGGTAACAAATATAGTTTTTATTTGTCAAGGAGAAGATGTTTAGCTCGCGGGTTCTTTTATTTCGGGTATATAAAGAATTCTTGAACAGTTTTCGCAACGGATTATCTTTCCCCCTTTTCTTAATTCTTCCATTACCTGAGGTCTTATTCTTATCTGGCATACTGAGCAGAAACCATCGGTAACCGGAGAGAGAGCAATCCCATTTCTTTTGGTGGATATCTGTATGTACAGTTTGTAAAGAGAGCCATCTATCTGGTTTGTGAGTTCTTCCCTGACGTTTTTGAGTTCGTCAATTTTTACAGAGAGTCGGTTCTTTTCGTCCAGTATTTTTTGTTCCCTCTCTGAAAATTCTGCTTTTATCCTTTGAGCTTCTTCTTCGCTTTTCTTTTTTTCTTTCTGCAGTTCTTCTTCCTCTATCATAAGTTCGAGGGTTCTATCTTCCATGGAGGATTTTTTTCTTTCCTCTGCTTCTATTTCTTCCATCAGGGCTTTATACGCTTCATTTGTTTTAACTGAGTTAAGCTGTTCCCGGTGCTTTTTAATGGATTCTTCTATTGACTTTATTTCAAGATCGAGTTCTCTTCTCTCTTTAAGATTTTTTTCTATTTTTTCCTCGGCCTGCTTTACAATGAGCTCGGCCTTTTCTTTTCCCTCCTGTATTTCATTGAGTAGCGAGGGTATTTCTTCTTTTAACCTTTTTTCTATCCGTCTTATCTCAAGGTCAATTTCCTGTAATTTAATAAGTGGCTTTAATTCCTCCAATTCAAAGAAGTGGGCCAACCAGGATTCGAACCCGGGACCGACCGGTTATGAGCCGGCAGCTCTTCCGCTGAGCTATTGGCCCACATTACATTATACAATAACTGTATCCTTTGTCAAGACTAAATTTTGTAACCCTTCAGGATCGCCTTGAGCTTTTTTGCCCTTGAAGGGCTGCGAAGTTTCCTTAATGCCTTGGCTTCAATCTGCCTGATTCTCTCCCTTGTAACATTAAAGATCTGACCCACTTCTTCCAGTGTGTGTTCATTGCCGTCTTCAAGACCAAATCTTAATTTGAGTACCAGTGCTTCTCTGGGGGTAAGGGTTTCCAGAACCTTCTTTAACTGTTCCTTCAGGGTTGATAGCATCACTGTGTCAGGAGGAGAAGGAGATTCACGATCCATTATAAAATCGCTGAGCTGGGTGTCTTCTTCATCCCCGATGGGCGTTTCAAGGGAAATGGGTTCCTGGGCTATCCTCATTATTTTCCTGACCTTTTCTACAGGTAATTTCATCCTTTCTGCTATCTCTTCACAGGTGGGTTCCCTTCCAAGTTCCTGAAAGAGTTCCCTTGAGATCTTTGAAAGCCTGTTTATCGTTTCCACCATGTGCACGGGAATCCTTATAGTTCTTGCCTGGTCAGCTATTGCCCTTGTTATGGCCTGTCTTATCCACCATGTTGCATATGTGGAGAATTTATAACCCTTCTTGTATTCAAATTTTTCAACGGCTTTCATAAGTCCGATATTTCCTTCCTGGATGAGGTCCATAAAAGGAAGGCCTCTGTTAGTGTATTTTTTTGCGATGGAAACCACCAGTCTCAGGTTAGACTCTATCAGGACCTTTCTTGCAGCTTCGTAAATTCTATTTCCGTATCTTAGCCTTTCCATTAGCTTCTTAAACCTTTCGTAATCAAGGCCTATTTCCTCTTCCATTCGCTTGGCATTTTCTTCGTCACCTTCTTTAAGATACTTCTCCCATTCCCGTTCCTTTGCTTCCATTTCCCTTTTGAATTCCTTCACAATACTCTTGTGGAGCCCTACTTCTCTTATGGCTTTTAACATTTCCAGCAGAAGTCTGGCTATTTCCTTCCTGGTTTTCCCTTTACTCACTGCTTCCTGGATTTTTTCCTTCAAACGCTGGATTCTTCCGATTCTTTCCACAAAGAGTTTATCTCTTATTTCCTTATCTTCGTCATGCAGGGAGATGAGTTCCCTCAAACTTTTCTTCCCTGACTTAAACTCTTCCCCGAAGCTTATGATTTTGTTTATA
>JAMOUL010000271.1 GCA_027062035.1 Candidatus Aminicenantota bacterium
GGAGGGCTGAGAACCTTCCTGATATGAGCTTTGGCGGGGCGGAGTTCAATTTGAAGTGGAGAGGGAAGGGGATTTTTCTGGGCATTGGAGGGATGTTTAACCTTGTGTTCCATTCCATTGACAGGGAAACCAAATATGCCCTTGCCTTTGAAAGGGAAAAAATCTCAGGAATGGTGGGTGTGAATTCAGGGGTATTTTCCCTTTCGTCGGTGCTTTCCTATAAAAGAATGTATTCAGGAGAAGGGGGGGTATTTCTGGATTCAAGGTTTTCTGTTAGGTTCAGAAAATTGACTTTCTACATTCAGGGAAACAATCTTTTTAACACCATAATAGAGGAAATCCCCGGAATCAGAATCCCTGGAAGATGGATCTCTGGAGGGGTATCCCTGGAGCTTTAATGGTGGCGAATTATACATATTCCCGTACTATTATGTCCTGGAGCCTTCTTTT
Organism: Candidatus Aminicenantota bacterium; assembly: GCA_027062035.1. Taxonomy (GTDB): domain Bacteria; phylum Acidobacteriota; class Aminicenantia; order S016-38; family S016-38; genus S016-38. The sequence continues at coordinate 451 of JAMOUL010000271.1, forward strand.
GGGTACGTGATGCACCCCCTGTTCATCCCTCCAGTATTTTATGTTACCGTCCGCAGTAGCCTCTTCGATCACAATTGTTTCTGCTGGCTTTCCCAGGGCGAGTACCAGGAGGATGTTAAACCGGTCGGGAATTTTCAGAGAGTTTCCAAGACGCTCTCTGTTTATGGAGGCTATGATGCAACCACCCAGGCCCTTTTCCGTAGCCCCCAGCAGAATACTCTGTATGGCAATTCCAGCATCGTACTCGAAAAATGAGGTTGAGATTTTCGTGTCTGCCAGGACAATAATGTAGGCAGAGGGCCTTTCTCCTTCCGAGGGACCGGGCCAATCCTCAAGATAGGCTGCCCATGAGAGGGTGGGAAAGATGAGGGCGTTTGTCTCAGGATTGCAGGAGAGGATGTACTTTAGCGGTTGAAGGTTGGCGGCGGATGCAGAGAGACGGGCCAGGTCCACAAGCTCCCTCAGGGTTTCAATGTTAATTTTGAAACTCTGATTAAACCTTCTGCAGGTACGATTTTTTAATATAAGTTCCCTGATCACAGCTTACCTCCGTTTTGAGCCAGGTCATTTCCCTTTTATTTCCGTCTCCAATTCCTGATCAAGATCTATTAGTTCCCTTTCTATTTTCCTCCTCCATTCTTCCAGTTCCTCCCTGCTTCCTTCCGGGATATAGAAGGGTCCCTTAAGCTTCATGACAATCTTTGAGAAGGGTGGAAAGATGTTGAATTTATCCCAGGAACTCAGTTTTCTGGAGGGCTTTGAAGCATAGGACCCTATAATGAGCGGGGCTCCGGCCCGGGCAGCAGCGTAAATGCACCCTATTTTTAAACTATGGTATGGACCAAGAGGACCATCCGCGGCAAATACCACGTCCTCTCCCCTTCTGAGGGCCTTTATCGCCTCTGCAAGAGCAGTTCCTCCGAACCTTGTGGATGAACCGCGTATGGGTTTATAGCCCAGCTTTGAGGAAACCGTGGCCAGGAGCTCACCATCCCTGTGTCTGCTTATTATAGGCCTAAGTCCCCTTTTTCTAAAGAAGTAAAAGGGGTAGAACATCTTTCCATGCCATAGGCAGTACACGATACCCTTTCCTTCCGCCTTGAGTTCGTCTATTATCTCCAGACCCTCCACTCTCTTTCTTGAAGTGCCGCATATTATCCTCAGGAGGAAAGAAAGAATGGTTCCCTTCATTTTATCCCGTACTTCTTTAATTTAGCATATAAGGTTTTAGGTGAAATTCCAAGAACTCCGGCAGCCTCCCTGATTTCACCGTTTGCTTCTTTCATTGCCATCTGTATCTTCCTCCTTTCCACCCACTCCCGGGCTCTGTTCACAGCTTCCTCAAGGGTGCCGGACAGGTCAAGTACATCCTCGTTTTGCTGAAGAACTATTTCTGCTTCAGTTATATGCTGTCCACCGGAGAGAACAAAGGCCCTTTCAATTACGTTCTTGAGTTCCCTCACATTGCCGGGCCAGGAATAGCTCATGAGTTTTTTCTTGGCGCCCTCTGTAAGGGATGGTGGAGTTTTGCCCCGGGCTCTGGCCATGTTGCTGAGGAAGTACTCGCTCAAAGGGATAATGTCTTCCTTCCTTTCTCTAAGGGGCGGAATCCTTATGGGAAAGGCCGAGATCCTGTAATAAAGATCCTTTCTGAATTTTCCGGTATTTACAAGGTCAATTATGTTCTTGTTTGTGGCAGCTATAAGTCTTATATCCACCTCTATTTCCCTTGTTCCGCCCAGACGCTCGAATTTCTTCTCCTCAAGAACCCTGAGGAGTTTTGCCTGAAGAGAGGGGCTCATCTCTCCGATTTCGTCCAGGAAGAGAGTTCCACCCCGTGCAAGTTCTATTCTTCCGAGTTTCGTTCTGATCGCTCCGGTAAACGCTCCCTTTTCATATCCAAAGAGCTCACTTTCCAGAAGGGGTTCCGGGATGGATGCGCAGTTTATGGCAACAAAGGGACCCGATTTTCTCCTGCTTAAACTGTGTATGGCCCTTGCAAACACCTCCTTACCGCTGCCAGTTTCGCCCAGAAGAAGAACCGTTATATCTGAATCTGCCGCCTTTCTCGCGTTTTCAATGGCGTCCATAAAAGCGCTGGAATTGCCTATTATCTTCACCCGGTCTTCCAGTTCCCTGAGGGCCAGCAGTCCGAATTCCGTTTCCTTTTCCTTCCAGGCTCTCTCGATGATAATCTGGAGATACTCCGGGTCCACCGGTTTTTGAATGAAATTGTAGGCTCCCTTTTTTATGGCTTCCACAGCCATCTGGATTGTTCCATAGGCAGTGATGACTATAAAGGGAATTCCAAGTTCTATGGCAGCTGGAAGTAGCTCTGTTCCTTCTCCATCGGGGAGTTTTAAATCGGAAACGATAGCGTGGAAATTGCCGGATTCCAGCTTCTTTCTCCCCTCCTCAAGGGTAAATGCCTGAAAAATTTCAATTCCCCTCTCCCTGAAAAATCCCTTCAGAGCAGAGGACAATTTTTTGTTATCTTCAATAAGAAGTACTTTCATCTTTCAATTATAACTTAGACTTGACTTAAAGCCCTATTTATGGTAATCTCCTTCGGTAAAAAAGCAAGGAGAGGGAAAGATGTTTGCAATAATAGAAACGGGTGGAAAACAGTACAGAGTAGAAGAAGGCCAGGTTATCGAAGTGGAAAAAATTGAGGCCAATGAGGGGGATACCGTAGAAATAACCGATGTTCTTATGGTAGGCCTTGATGGCGAGATAAAGGTCGGACAGCCCCGGGTGGAGGGTGCCAGGGTTGAGGCCAGGGTGCTTTCCCATAAGAGGGCGGATAAAATTGTTGTTTTTAAGAAAAAGGCAAAGACCGGGTATAAGAAAAAGACAGGACACAGACAGCATCTTACAGTCCTGAAAATAGAAAAAATAGTAGCATAGGGGGAGAAAATGGCTCATAAGAAATCAGGTGGTTCCGCAAAGAATGGAAGAGATTCCATTTCAAAGAGACTGGGAGTGAAGAGATTTGGCGGTCAGTATGTGAAAGCCGGTTCCATTATCGTTCGCCAGAGGGGAACCAAGTTCAAGCCCGGTAAAAATGTGGGTCTTGGAAGGGATTACACAATTTTTGCTCTGAAGGATGGAGTTGTTTCCTTCAGACATTCCGCAGGAAGGGTGTTTGTGGATGTTGTCCCTTCCTGATCTTTAATGTTTGTAGATAGAGCCAGGGTTAGATTAATCGCAGGCAGGGGCGGAAACGGGTGTGTAAGTTTTAGAAGAGAGAAATTTGTCCCGAAGGGTGGACCGGATGGGGGTGATGGTGGAGATGGTGGGTCCATATACCTTGTTTCAGACCCCGGAATGAATTCCCTTATAAGATACAGATATAACCCCTATTTTAAAGCAGAAAACGGGGCTCACGGGAAGGGAAAAAACATGCATGGACGGAAGGGGAAGGACCTTTATCTGAAGGTTCCTGTTGGCACCGTGGTAAAGGATGCTCAAACCGGCGAAGTGCTTTTCGATTTTACAGAACCCGGGCAGAAATTTCTGGCTGTAAGAGGAGGAAAGGGAGGGCGCGGAAATGCCCGGTTTGTAACACCCACAAATAGGGCTCCCAGATATGCCGAACCAGGGGAGGAGGGGGAAGAGCGGGAGCTGCTTCTTGAAGTAAAGGTTATGGCGGATGTGGGTCTTGTAGGCCTTCCAAATGCAGGAAAATCCTCTCTTTTAAGGAGGGTTTCCCGTGCCAGACCCAGGGTGGAACCGTGGCCATTTACAACGCTTTCTCCCCATGTAGGAGTTGTCAGTCTGAACGATGAGGACTCATTCATTATGGCTGATATCCCTGGCCTTATAGAAAACGCCCATAAAGGGGCAGGACTTGGGATTAAATTTTTAAAACACATAGAAAGGACCAGAATAGTGGTGCTTTTGATTGACCTGTCTCCTGAGGCTCCCCATCCTTTGAAACAGGTGGATATTCTGCTTAAGGAGCTTAAAAGCTACAGCAGTGAGCTTGCAGGTAAGGTAAAAGCCATAGTTGTGAATAAAATAGATCTTATACCCGATGAAAAAAGGGATTTTTCCGATATAATAAATAGGGCAAGGGATATGGGCGTGGAATTTTATGCAATTTCAGCCCTCACAGGAGAGGGTGTTGAAAAGTTCCTCCAGGGGATATATTCTCTTTTAAAGGAATGAGAGTAGGTATTTTCGGAGGAACCTTTGATCCACCACATCTGGGACACCTCAGAGCTGCGGAACTGGCCAGGGAATCCTTTTGCCTGGACCAGGTGTGGCTGATGGTGTCCAATGATCCTCCCCACAAGAAGGGAAAACCCATTACCCCTGTGGTAAAACGTCTTGAAATGACGAGGCTTGCAGTCCAGGATAATCCCCGGTTTTTCGTTTCCGACTTCGAGATCACAAGAAACCTGAGCTACACCATAGATACAATGAGGAGCCTGCAGCGGGAATTTTCTCACGAGTTCTTTCTAATAGTGGGGGAGGATAGTTTTGACCAGTTTCCCACATGGAAGGATCACATGGATTTGATAGAGGAATTTCCGATAATTGTTATAAAGAGGAAATGGACTGAGGAACATGTGCCGGAGTGGTTCAGGAGGACGGGAAAGGAGATAAAAATCCTGAAGGAGGGGGAAAAACACTGTGGAAGCGGGATCTTTTTCCTTTCGTGTGCCACCCTTCCCATTTCTTCCTCCAGCATAAGGGAAAAGGTGAAAAATGGTCTTTCTATAAGATACCTTGTTCCCAGAAGCATAAGAAAATATATTGAAAAGGAGGTGCTTTATAGATGAATTTTTCTGAGGGAATTAAAAGGGCTATAGAAGCCCTGAGGGAGAAAAAGGCGGAGGATCTGGTTCTTATCGACCTCAGGGGAATTTGCTCCTTTACCGATTATTTTATAATTGCGACTTCCTCTTCCACCAAGCATTCCCAGACACTGAGCGAGTTTCTTAAGGAAAAGGTGGGAATTACTCCCCTGGGGATCGAGGGAGAGGATAGGGGAGAGTGGGTGCTGGTGGACTATGGTGATTTTATAGTTCACATCTTCCTTGAGGAAAAAAGGAATTACTACTCTCTGGAAACCCTGTGGATGGATGGGAAGTTTTATAAACTTAATCATGAAACCAATAGCCAGGGATAAAAGAACTATAAATATCCTTTTACAAATAGAGAAACTTGCTTCTGCCGGGGTTCCTGTATATTTGTGGGGAGAAGATGGGGTGGGAAAGGATTTTTTTGCTGCCTATCTTCATGAGGTTTCGGGCAGGAAGGGACCCTTTGTGCGGGTGGGGGCCTATAATTTGAAGAAGGAACTGGCGGAGGTTCAGCTTTTTGGATGTAAAAGGGGTGCCTTTTCCGATGCCCATGAGGACAGGGAGGGTTTTTTGAAGAAAGCAGATGGGGGAACCCTCTATCTGGATATGCTTGAAGAAATGGATATGGAAGTTCAAAAGAGCCTTTTTGGGGCGGTTGAATCCGGGGAATTTCTTCCCCTTGGAAGTACCACGCCCGAGAGAAGCGATTTCAGGGTCATTGCATCCGGAAGGTTTCCACTGGAAAGGGCAGTGAAGGAAGGGAAGATCCTGGAAAAATTCATGCATTTTTTCACCTTTTCCCTTGAAATTCCCCCTTTAAGGGAAAGGAAGGAGGATATCGTTCCCCTTGCCCGGGAATTTGCTTCAGGCAGGATAGCCATCCCGGGAGAAGTGGCTTCAGCCCTTCGTTCCTACAGATGGTACGGTAATGTAAGGGAGCTCAAGAATTTCGTGGAAAGGGAAATTGCCCTTGGAAAGGAGGAGCTGGGGGTTCCTTCAATATCTTCTGTTTACCTTGAAGAGGAACTGAAGGAAAAAGCATCTGATTTGCCCTCTCTGGAGGAAATGGAGGTATGGTATATTAAAAGAGTTCTTTCCATCTTTAATGGAAATAAAACAAGGGCGGCTAAAGCTCTGGGCATAACCAGAAAAACCCTTTTAAGGAAGTTAAAAAAGTGAAGATAATACTGGCCTTTGGGGGAAGAACAAAACTTCCACAATCCAGGGAAATAGTGGAGAGGTTTGTTAAAATGTCCGGGAAATTTTTGCCATGCAGGGTGGAATACATCAAGCATCTCAATAGCTGCAAGGAACTTAAGGAGAGATTTCCGGGAGCAATTACAGTGGGGCTTTCTCCAGAAGGAAAACAATACGACTCCAGGGGTTTTTCGGAGCTCATAAAAGAAGCAATGAACGCTGGAAAGGATATTGTTTTCGCGGTTGGAGGAGCAGAGGGATTTTCTATTGACGGATGTGCTAAAATTATTTCTCTTTCCAAGATGACATTTTCTCATGAAACTGCAAGGATAATGGTGGCAGAGCAGGTTTTCAGGGCTCTGTGTTTGATATTCGGCCACCCTTATCCTAAATAGGAGGCGAACATGAAAAAAAGGGATCTTGAGAGGTTAAAAAAGAAACTCCTCAAGAAAAAGGAAGAACTTCTTTCTAAGCTTGAAGAGCTGGGTAAGGAAACTTCTGAAGAAGGGGAACCCCTTATCGAATACTACGATAAGGCTACCTATCAATTTAATAAAGAATATAAAATTGCTCTCGGCCAGAAGGATGCCGAGATACTTAAAGACATAGAAGATGCTCTGAGGAAAATGGAGGATGGGACCTATGGTGTGTGCGAGGAATGCGGAAAGCCCATTCCCATTAAACGTTTAACCGCTGTTCCCTGGGCAAGATACTGTGTCGAATGCGCCGAAAAACACGAAATGGAGCGTGAAGCAGAGGAAGAAGAGTATTATTAAGGCCCTATCACGGGTAGAACTTCTTCTTTTTCCTTCAAAATGCAGGATATGTGAAGCACCTTTGCAACCTGGCGAACGGGTAATTTGCTCCCTCTGTATTTCGGATTTTCCTCCACCACCTTCTTCCATGTGTCCTGTATGCGGAAGATTTTATTTTTCCCCTTCAGCAAGGAACGTTGTGTGTGGGGAGTGCAGAAAAAAAGCCCCTTCGTTTTTGCTGCATCGTTCTGCGGGTATCTACGAGGGCAGGCTAAGGGAGGCCATTCTTCTCTATAAGTATGGGGGCGTGGAGTATCTTGCCCGTCCCCTTGCAGAATTTGCCTCCTCGCTGGAAGAAAAAATATGGGATGTTGATTGCATCGTTCCGGTTCCAGCTCATAAAAAAAGGATAAGGGAAAGGGGGTTTGACCATACCCGGAAGCTCGCCCAGCAGCTGGGTAAAATAAAGGGGATAAAGGTAAGGCGAATCCTTGAAAGAGTTAGATATACACCACCTCAGGCCGGACTTCCCCGATATTTAAGGTTGAAGAACCCCGGGGGTAGTTTCACAGTTAAAAGAAAATATCCCTGCAATAGAGTACTGCTTCTGGACGATGTATGGACCACGGGTTCCACCATAAAAGAGGCTTCTTCAGTTCTTAAAAGGGCAGGATATTCAGTTTTTGCCCTGACCCTTGCAAGGGATATTTAGTGGAGGAATGGGGTTTCCAGCCTCCTTTCGTTCACAGCCCATTTCATAAATGTTAAAATTTCCCTATGAAATTGGTGTTACATCACTGGGATGCAGATGGTATAGCCTCTGCTGTAATTTATACACAGGTAAAGGCGGAGAATTTTAATTATTTTACCCCTGAAATAGGCAACTATTTCCTGGATAAAAGCGATAGAACCCATCTTCGTTCTCTGGGGCATGAGGAGGCAGTTCTTCTTGATATGAGCCTTCCAGAGGATGACCTGAGGTTTTTAAATTCCCTTTCCTCTTTTATGGTTATAGACCACCATCATGGAAAGAAAATAGAGGGCATCAGAATCCATAATCCCGTCATTGAGGGAAGGGGAGAATATCCGGCCAATACCAGGGTTCTTACTGAGTTGTATTCTCTGCCACACTCAGCTCTTGAATACGTTGGGGTCTATGGTGATACTGGTTTCAAGCTGAAGGAAGATGACCCGTTGCTTCATGAGATTAAGGCCTTTTTCGGCGAAGGGTTCGAGGAGTTTAAACGGGCCGTTAAGATAATAGACCTTCAGTACAAAACGGGAAACAGGGATAGGGTGTATGAAATGGTGAGGTTTCTGCTGGGGAATTCTGTATTTTCAGTTTTGAATCGAAGGGAATTTACAGAGGTGGAATCGTTAATAGAAGAGGAAAAGTTACGGGAGTTTAAAAGGCTCAGGGAATTTGACGGGTTAAATTTTATTTTTACTCCCTCCAGGTTCAGAATAGTCTCTGACCTGGCAAGAAAGCTTTATGCAATGTATCCAGAAAAGCTCAATGTGGTTATAGGCCTCCAGGGTAATTATTTAAACTTTTATCTCAGAACAGGAGTCGTTGACCTCTCCCCGCTTGTTAAAAGAGCAAAGGAGCTGGGATATTATGCCGGAGGAAAGAAGGAAGTTATTGGAGCTGTTCTTCCGGAGGAAAGACTGGAAGAATACAGGGAGCTCCTTGAAAAATTTTTCGGGGAGAAAGGAATCTCTTTAAATTTGAATGAGGCTCTTGAGGAAGTTTTGAACTGAAATCCATAGAAATATATAATTATCTTGGAGGTAAACAGAGATGACCGAATATATAACCCTTTCAAGGTTTATTATTGAGGAACAGAGGAAACACCCTGAGGCTACAGGGGAGTTTTCAAGTCTTTTCACTGATATTGCCACCGCCTCCAAGATAGTTTACAGAGAAGTTAACAGGGCTGGAATTGCAGAGATTCTCGGGGGCACAGGATCGGTGAACGTTTTTGGGGAAGAGGTGCAGAAGCTGGATGAATTTGCCCTTAAAACCTTCATAGGGGTCCTGAGCAGAGGCGGATATCTGGCTGGCATGGCATCTGAGGAAACCGCTTCTGTGATAAAAATTCCCGATGATGTACCAAAGGGTAAATATCTTTTCGCCTTTGACCCTCTGGATGGTTCTTCCAATATAGATGTTAATGTTAGTGTGGGTACCATTTTTGGAATATGGAAGAAAAAAGACGGTGATGGCGATGCCACTGAAGAGGACTTTATGCAGCCGGGTTCCGAAATGGTGGCGGCGGGTTATGTGATCTATGGTTCCTCTGCCATGCTTGTATATACCACAGGCCAGGGTGTCCACGGATTTACCCTTGACCCTTCGGTTGGAGAGTTTATCCTTTCCCATCACGATATCAAGATTCCTGAGAAGGGAAAAATTTACAGTGCCAATGAAGGGTATTACAACAGGTGGAGCGAGGCAATAAGGAAGTTTGTGGAGTATATCAAGGAGGAGGACAAGGGAACAGGAAGACCCTATTCCGCGAGGTATATAGGATCCCTTGTTTCGGATTTCCACAGGAATCTTCTGAAGGGAGGTATTTTCTTCTATCCAGCAGATGCAAAACATCCAAAGGGTAAACTGCGTCTTCTCTATGAAGCGGCCCCATTATCCTTTATAATCGAACAGGCGGGAGGGGCAGCCACCGACGGAAGGAGGAGGATACTGGATATAGTACCGGAAAGCCTGCATCATCGGACCCCCCTTGTTATCGGCAGCAAGAGGGATGTGGAGACTTTCGGGGAGTTCATGGAAAAATACGGAGGATAAAATGAAGATATTTTTTTCAGAGAAGGGGCCCAGACCAATCGGTCCCTATTCTCAGGCAATAATTTCCGGGAAGTTTTTGTTCCTATCGGGACAGCTGCCTATTAATCCAGCTACCGGTAATATCGATGGTTTCTCCATAGAACAGCAGGCAGAAAGGGTTTTTGAGAATATCAAAGGAATTCTGGAGGATGCCGGCACAGGCCCTGACAGGGTGGTTATGGTGACTGTAATAATGGCCAATCTCAATGAATATCAGAGAATGAACAAGATTTACGAAAGATATTTTGGGGAGAATCCCCCTGCTCGAGTTATTTTCCAGGCCGCGAGAATCCCCAAGGATGCGAAAATCGAAGTTTCGTTAATTGCGGAACTGGGAGGAAGTGAAACAGATTAATGCCTAAGTTCCTCGTCAGAATAGCCTCGGAATCCAGTGTATGGGAGGAAGAGTGCTGGGCCACTGATGCTCAGGAAGTAAGAAAGGTTTATGAAAGGAAGGGACTGGCAGTCCTGGGTGTGAAAAAGAAGTGGAGCGGTGAAATAAGACTAAAAAAGCCTGCCCTTAAATGGAGGGACAGGATTATTTTTGCTCAGGAGTTTCTTGCCCTTGCCCGGGCTGGAATACCCTTTATTAAAGCCATCGACCTTATAATGAAGAGAACCCGTAATCCTCGAATGATGGAGATTCTTACAGGGGCAAGGGAAAGGATAATAGACGGAGCCGATCTTTCTGTGGCCTTTAAACCCTATTCCGATGACCTCGGGATTCTGTTCATTACCTCTCTTGCAGCCGGGGAAAGGAGCGGAAAGATCGAATACACGCTGCAAAAATACCTTGACTATGCAATTTTTATGGACAATGTTATTTCCAGAATTAAATCCGCCCTCACATATCCTGCGGTGGTTCTGACCGTGTCCCTTTTTCTTGTATTTATACTTACTACCTTTGTGATCCCGAAGTTCGCAGATTTTTACCATGGAGCTAATTTAAATCTTCCTTTCATCACCGTAGCAATTCTTTCGATTTCCTCCTTTATGAAGAAATACTGGATGCTTATACTGGCGGGACTTCTTCTCCTTTATATTGCTTCTGTACGGGCCTCCAGGATAAAGAAGGTGCATCTGTTCTTTGAAAAATTGAAACTTTCACTTCCCTTTATTGGAGAGGGGATTGTGCTGATTTCATCCTCCATATATTTCAGAACCCTATCCTTTCTGCTGGGCGGAGGCATTCCTGTAATGAACTCCACCGAGATAGCTGCCACAGCCTCCCCAAACGGGTATTTAAGGGAGAAACTCGGTGAAGTTCCAGGGAAGATAAGGGAAGGCGTTACCCTTACCGAGAGCCTTGAGGAGCTCGGGATTTTACCGGAACTGGGGGTGGAAATGGTCAGGGTGGGTGAGGGGTCCGGAGAACTGGAAAACCTTCTTCTTCAGGCCGCTGATTTTATAGAGAGGGAGTTTGAATTCAAGGTTAAAAGATGGCTTTCCATCCTGGAGCCGCTTACCATCCTATTGTTGGGTATAATCGTGGGTATAATGTTGCTTTCCGTTTATCTTCCCATATTCCAGCTTGCCAGGGGGATAAGATGAAAATAGATGTAGAACTTGCGAGAACCTTTCCCCCGGAGATGATTTACAGGATAAGGTTTTTACCTCTGGGGTGGAAAGATGGCAGGCTTGAAGTGGCCATGGTGGAGCCAGATAATCCCCTTTTTAGAGAGGAGATAGAGAGTTTCATCGGTGCGAGGATTCTTCCCAGAAAAATATCAGAGGAGGAATTTGAGGAGGAGATAAAGCGGGCTGATCTTGTAAAGGGGGTCCTGGAAGAGGCATCGGAGGAATTTGCAGGGGAAGAGGTAATGGAGGTAAGGGAAGAAGAGGTTTCTGTGGAAAGCCTTACCCTTCAGGAATCCTCAATAGTTAAGCTGGTTAATTCCATAGTATTCAGCGCAGTTCACAGGGGGGCCTCTGATATTCACATAGAAGCCACGGATAAAAACGTTAAGGTCAAGTACAGGATAGATGGAGTGCTTTACCAGGCCATGGAGCCCATACAGAAGAGATTCCATTCAGGAATAATATCCAGAATTAAGGTAATGGCTGATCTTGATATAGCAGAAAAAAGAATTCCTCAGGACGGTAGATTTCAGCTGAGGATAAAGGGGAAAAAGATAGATTTCAGGGTATCAATATTGCCCGGGATTCATGGGGAGGAGTGTGTTATCAGAATACTGGATAAGGAGCATCTGGCCACTTCGTTCAGGGATCTTACCCTTGATAAACTTGGCTTTGATGAGGATATAGTAAAAAAGATAAGAAAACATATTCGTTTGCCCTACGGGATGTTTCTGGTAACGGGTCCCACGGGGTCAGGAAAGACCACCACCCTTTACGCCGCTCTGAACGAGATAGTCACTGAGGAGGAGAAGATCATTACAATTGAGGACCCGGTGGAGTACAGTGTACCGGGTATTCTTCAGATTCCGGTAAACGAAAAAAAGGGATTGACCTTTGCAAGGGGACTCCGCTCCATCCTGAGACATGACCCTGACCGTATAATGGTGGGAGAAATAAGGGATGCGGAAACAGCGGAGATAGCAGTCCAGGCAGCTCTTACCGGCCATCTGGTTATGACCACGGTACACGCCAACAATGTTTTTGATGTTATAAGCAGGTTTGTGCATATGGGAATTGACCTTCACAGCCTTGTTTCTGCCCTTAACGCTGTTCTTGCACAGAGGCTGGTAAGGCGTCTGTGTGACAGCTGTAAGGTTGAAACAAGGGTGGAAAGAGAGGTTTTAATTGAAAACGGGCTGGACCCGGATAAATACTCCTCCCATATCTTCTTTGCTCCGGGTGGCTGTGAATTCTGTAATCATACAGGTTACAGGGGGAGGATGGCGATAGGAGAGTTCCTGGAGTTATCTGATACAATAAAGGAAATGATAGTTGAAAGAAAGCCCGCCAGGCTTATAAAGCAGGAAGCCAGAAAACAGGGTATGGAATTCATAAGGGAAAAGGGAATGCAGAAGGTCCTGGATGGGGTAACTTCCCTTGAGGAACTTAATAAAGTGAGTTTTGCCAGTCTGGAGAAATGAGATTCTTTGCCGATAAAATACTTTCTTTTAAAAAAACCGGGGTTCTTCTTCCCTGTCTTGACAGGATTATTTTCGCTCAGAAGAAGGGAGCAGAGGTCATCTATAAGGAGGAAAGAATACCCGAGGGGACCATAAATCCACATCCCTTTGGTCCCAATATAACATCTTCAGCATATCTGGAGGCGATAGAGACCCTTCGTAGGAAGGACGGGCTTGAAGGCAGGGTAATAATGCTTCTTCCTGAGGGTTCTACATTTATAACCGTGGCGGAGCTTGCCAGGGTGCCGGAAGACCCTGAAGAAAGAAGACAGATGGTTCTGTTTTATATGAAGAAAAGGTTTCAGGGCAAGGGAGAAATAACTGTAGCGGAACAACCCCTGTCTCCGACCAGAGTTCTCGTTGCCGTTACAACCCGGGAAGCCATAAGCTCCTTTGTGGACCCTGTTAAGGCAAATGGCATTAAGGTGGTTTCGATAAAACCTTCGTCCATATCCGCCCTCAATTATCTTCTCCACAGGGAATCAAAGGGGGATTTCATATTCATTCTTTTCCTCAGGAAAAGAACGGTTTTCCTGGGGGTTAAGGGAGGGAATCTGGAAATTTACAGGGCCCTCAGGGAACCCTTCACAGAGGACGAATTTTACGAGGAGCTTTTAATTATAGAAAAGTATTTAGGCAATGGTTTAAAATTGTATGGATGTGGTAAGGGCGAACTTTCCCACGAGAGCATTGATATGCTGGGAGAGGATTGTTTTGAACTTATGATAAGGGGTGAGCTGCTTTGAAAAAAATTGAGCTTGATTTTCTTGAAAAGGACAGATTTACCCTTAGAAAACACGGGAAAAAGATTCTTTATTATTCCCTGATTTTCCTTTTCGGATTTTTTATCGTGAGCTCCATTTTTTATTTCTTCAAATCCAAGAGCAGAGAGAAAAGATATTTTATGCTTAAGAATGAAGTGGCGGTGCTACAGGTAAGGGTTGGTGAGAAGGAAAAGAAGCTGAAAATAGAAAAGGCAAAGATTACCCCTGAGATAAACCTTTTAAACAGAGCTATTGAGAGGAAGGCATTTAGTTACACCGACACGTTATGGTTGCTTGAAAGAGCCCTTCCCGGGAGGAGTTATATAACCAGAATTACCATTTCCTCCAATGGAAAGGTTGTTCTGACCGGAGTATTTTCGAGTTCCTCGGCTATTAAGAATTTTATGGAAACACTGTCTTCCGGAGGGAAGTATCAGGTTTACCTTACCAGGGAGGAAATGGGAAGAGGGGGAAGAACCGCCAATATAGCCTGGGACCTTGGGGGGGGAGAATGAGAAAAAAGTTAACCGCCCTTATAGTTGTTGACCTTTTTCTTTTTATAGTGGTCTTTTTCCCCGCGCTAAGAAAGTACAGAAGGGTAACCGATGGGACGGAAGAGCTTCTAAGGGAAAAGCAGAAACTCCTTCAAAAACTGGAATATTACGAAAGGGAGGAGAAAAACCTCAAAACAGAGCTGATGAAACTCAAACAGGTGAAAAACACCAGGTTGTTCCATGGGGACCAGGGGCTTGTTGATCTCCGCGGTATTATAAACGAAGCTCTGGCAAAGGCAGGCGTTTCCTTCTCAGGATTGAATTTTTCAAGGCCCTCTTATTCTTCCGGAACCATCTATCAGATCCAGATTTCCATTCCCGGAATCAATACCACATATTTAAGGCTCAGGAGGTTGATTTATTATCTGGAGAATTCAAAGAAGATGATAGTTATAAAGAACATTTCAATATCCAGAGGTAAAGGGGGAAGAATTTCTGCCACAATGAACCTGGAGGCGTATTTCAATGAAACTTAAAGTTATAATTCTTCCCCTTTTGCTTATGGTTCTTCAGCTCAAGGTGGACCTTCTGGTGGAAAAGAAATATAAAAGGCCCGTCAGGGACATTTTTTATGTGACAATAGTTAAAAGAAATCTTCCAAGGGTTCAGAAGATCGTTACAGTGACGCCCTCCGAAAAGCCCGATATTATCGAGTATTATGGAAATACAAAGGGTCAACGCGGGGTTGTGGCTGTTTTGAGCCTTAACGGTGAAGTTTACACGGTGAGGGAAGGAGAGGTGTTCGGCAACAGGTACAGGGTTATAAGCATTTTCCCTGACAGGGTCATTTTGCTGAATAAAAAGAGCGGTAAAAAAATAACAATTAAATTAAAGGAGGGCTAAATGAAAAAGCTCTTTATTTTTGTGGTTATGATCTTTCTATTTTCTGCGTGCATGACAGTTTCACCCTATGCAAAGCAGGGTGAGTTGTATCTGATGAACGGGAAATTCGATGAAGCCGTTCAGGCTTACAAAAGAGCGCTTCAATCAGACCCCACTAACCCGCAATATAAAACAGGACTTTACAGGGCAAAACTGGCAGCTTCCATCCATTACTGGATGAAGGGTGAGGAAGCCCTTGCCAAGGGAGATAAAAATACAGCATTAAAGTACTATAGAAGGGCTCTGGTTTACCAGCCCAGCAATGAAGCTGTTATAAGGAGAATAGAACAGATAAGTGGCAGGAAGGTTAAGGAGAGGAGGATCGCTACATACAGGGGTCCAAGGGCAAAGGTATCCCTTAATTTTACGAGGACGAAGTTAAAGACCATTTTCAAGGCCCTCGGGAAGTATGCCGGGGTGAACTTTATATTTGACGAGTCCTTCAGGAACATAAGCTATTCCATTTCCATGGAAAACGTTGATTTTGAAGATGCCCTCCGCCTTCTCTGTGCGTCCACTCAAAACTTCTATTACAAGATAGACGATAAAAACTATTTAATAATCCCTGACACACCTAAAAAGAGGGAACAATATATAGCAAAGAAGGTCAAAATCTTCTATCTGAGATATACAAACGTTAAATCCCTGAGACTTGCCCTTGGTATGATTCTGGTCGGGAGAACAAGGACAATGCAGATATCCTACGATGAATTTTTAAATGCGGTGCTCGTAAAGGGTACAGATGAGCAGATAGAATATGTGGAAAAACTTATAGATAGGCTTGACAGGCCAAAGGGAGAGGTTATTATTCAGGCCGAGATCCTTGAAGTTAACAGAAGCAGGCTTGCCCAGATGGGGCTGGATTTTAGCGATTACTCTGTTGGAGCTGCAGTTTCCATTCCATCCACTTCATCCGAAGAAGGGAGCTCTTCTGCAGCGAATGTTACACTTAACACCCTGAGGAATCTTACAGCAGATGATATAGCTCTGGTATTGCCTTCAGCCTATCTTAAATTTCTGGAGACCTCCACAGAATCCAGAATTATGGCCAAGCCATTACTGAGGGGACTTGAGGGAGAAAAGGTTAGCCTTAAAATAGGTAACAGGGTGCCAATTCCACAAACCGTATTTTCACCCATAGCTGCCGGTGGAGTAAATGTTCAGCCCATAACTTCCTTCCAGTACCAGGATGTGGGAATTATCATGCAGATGGAACCAAGGATTAATAGTAAGGATGAAGTAACTCTGAACATCAAGATAGAGGTGTCTTCCATTGCAGGCGAAGGATACAATCACCTTCCCATCCTGGGTAACAGGGAGGTGGAGATGTCGGTGAGGGTAAGGGGGGGAGAAACTGTTATCATTGCCGGTCTTCTGAGGAACGAGGAGAGCCAGACGGTGAAATCCCCACCCTTTTTCAGCAGAATTCCAGGTATAGGATGGTTGTTTTCCAATCTTTATAAGAGGAAGGAACAGACCGATGTGGTTATAGCCCTTACTCCATACATAGTGAATTACACCGAACCCACAGTAGAGGAACAGAGACCCATTGTTTCTGCTGAAGGTAGAGGGCTTAAGCTTAAGGGAGGAGCCACTGAGGAAGCGCCTCCTGCAGAGCAGATGAGACCACCGGCACGAAGGCTCCAGCCTTCGGAGGGTTCCACCCTTAACATATTCCCCAGAAGAATATTTGCCAGAAAGGGTTCCACCTTTACTGTGGCTCTTTCCTATAGGGGAGAAGAGGTGGTCTCCGGTGAAATTGTTCTGGAATTTTCCCAGGGATTTGAAGCAATTGACGTTATACCGGGTGGTTTTCTTTCCTCTGCCTCCTTTATGAAAAGCATTCAGGGGAATAGGGTACTTGTTGCCTTTACTCTGAAGGGAGGACAATCCCTGAGGGCAGGTCAGATTGCAAGTTTTAAGTTCAGGGTTAAAGGGGAACAGAGCGGGAATGTAAGCGTGGTATCCGCTGTCCTCAGAAATGCCAGCCAGCAGGAAATAGTGGTGAATTTACCCGGTCCTGTTACAGTGAATGTCACCAAATGAAAGAAGTATGGGGTAAGGTAGAAGAAAATAGGGAAATTGCGCCGGGATACTTTGCTCTAAAACTTGAGGGAGATTTCCCTCCCTCTAAACCCGGGCAATTTGCGATGCTTTCCCCTGCTTCTGCACTGGATCCCTTCCTGAGAAGACCCTTTGGCATAGCCGGTCAGGGCCCGGGGTGGATCAGGTTCATCTATAAGGTGGTTGGAAGGGGTACAGCCCTTCTTTCCCGCCTTAAACCCGGAGAAAGTATATCCCTGATATCTCCCCTTGGTAAAGGTTTTTCGCAGGTAGAGGGTACCTCCCTCCTTGTGGCAGGGGGAACAGGTATAGCCCCCATATTGTATCTCGCAAGCGTTCTTGAAAGGTTTGTTCTCCTTTACGGGGCGAAGAACTCGGAGGAACTTCTTGTTGAAGAGGTTAAAAGAACCATTGGAGAGAAACACCGCATTGTGTATGTTACAGAGGATGGGAGCTTTGGTGAAAGGGGACTTCTAACGGAACATATACCGGAGGGAAATTTTTCCATTGCCTTTGTTGCCGGGCCATATCCCATGATGAAAGAATTTGCAGGAAACTACAGGGGAAGGGCCCAATTTTCCTTTGAAGCCAGAATGGGATGCGGATTTGGAGCGTGCTATAGCTGTGTGGTAAAGGTTAAAAAGGGAGGGGAGGAGAAATACGTGAGATCATGCGTGGAAGGACCGGTTTTTGATGGAGAGGAGGTGGTATGGATCTGAGCGTTAATGTGGGCGGACTGAGACTTAAAAACCCCTTGATTCTCGCATCGGGTACAGCCGGGTACGGGGTGGAATTGCTTCCCTTTATGGACCTGAACAGGCTCGGAGGAATCGTTGTAAAGGGATTATATCCATATCCCCGGGAGGGGAATCCTCCTCCCAGGGTCTGGGAAACCCCATGTGGTCTTCTGAATGCCATAGGTCTTCAGGGGATAGGTATGGAAAAATTTGCCCGGGAAATTCTTCCCGGACTTTCTAAATTAGACACGGCCATATTTATCAATGCGTGTGGTGAGGAAGATGAAGAGTATGTGGAGGTAGTAAAATACTTTTCGTCCTTCGATGGGGTGGCAGGAATAGAGCTTAATCTATCCTGTCCCAATGTGAGAGAGGGAGGAAATTGCCCTGCCCTCTGGCCGGAGTGGAGTTATAGAATAGTGAAGGCCTCCAGGGAAGTAACGGATAAACCTATTATTGCAAAACTTTCTCCCAACACCGGTTCTCTGGTAGAAGTGGCATCTGCCTGTAAGGAGGCAGGGGCCGATGCAGTTTCACTTGTCAATACCTATCTTGGGATGGCCGTTGACTTCAGAACAAGGAGATCAAGGCTTTCAACCTTGTTTGCAGGACTTTCAGGTCCTGCCATAAAACCCCTTGCATTGCGTGCGGTTTATATGGTGGCTTCATCCGTGGATATAGATGTGATTGGAATAGGAGGTATAACCCGGGGGGAAGACCTGCTGGAGTTTCTTCTTGTGGGTGCCAGGGCAGTTCAAATTGGTTCCATAACACTGAGGGAACCATCAGCCGGTATAAGAATTCTTGAAGAAGCTGTACAGCTTTTGAAGGAAGAAGGATATAATAGTTTTAAGGAAATCATTGGGAGGTTTGAAATTGTATAGAAGAGTTATCATTGCACTTGACGTGGATAGCCTTGAGGATGCGGAAAGATTTATCTTTCCAGAAGCCCTTGTTTATAAAGTTGGCTGGCGGTTGTTTGCTAATGAGGGTTTCAGGGTCTTTGACTTTATGGACAAAAGAGGCAAGAAAATATTTCTTGACCTCAAGCTTGGGGATATTCCCTCCACAGTTGAAGCGGCTCTAAGAAAAATTTTCAGTTTTAAACCATATATGACCACAATCCACGCAATTTCAGGAATGGAAACGATAAGAAGAGCAAAAAATCTTCGTGACGAATTAAGCAAGGATACCATAATACTGGGTGTTACCCTTCTTACAAGTCTTTCCGATAGTGAGGTAAGGGAAATGGGATTTACCGGAGGTATTGAAGACGGAGTAAAGAGGCTTGCCCATATACTGGAAAAATCAGGAGCTGATGGGATTGTCTGTTCTCCAAAGGAACTCCTTCTACTTGAGGAGTCAAAGCTACTCAAGGTGGTTCCTGGCATAAGGCTTACTGCCCCGAAGGATGATCAGAAGAGGGTTGCAACACCTTACGAGGCATTTCAGAGTGGTGCAGATTTTATCGTGGTTGGCAGGGAAATACTGACAGCAGCAGACCCCAGAAGGAGATTTTTTGAAATTCTTCAGGACGCCGGGTTCCTGGATTTCGCCGGATAAAATGAAAAGAACGCTTCTTTTGATAAAGGAGATGAGACCCCACCAGTGGGTCAAGAATCTCTTCGTGTTTGCTCCTGCGCTATTTTCGAAGGAGATATTCAATCCCCGGGTGCTCATAGAGTCCATTGTAGCCTTTGTTCTTTTTTCCCTTATTTCCTCTTCTGTGTATATAATAAACGACTATTTTGACAGGGAGGCTGATAAGGAACACCCTGTAAAGAAAAATAGACCAATCGCCTCAGGTGCGCTTCCTGCAGTGCCCGCACTTATCTTTGCCATTGTGCTTGCAACAGGAGTTCTTTCCATTGCGCTTTTCTGGAGGAGGGGCACATTCTTTGTTCTTCTGGTATACTTCGTGCTTAACATCCTCTATTCCTTTTACCTTAAGCGGCTTCCGATTCTGGATGTGTTCTTTGTGGCCATAGGATTTGACCTGAGGGAGGCAGCTGGAGGACTTGCTTCGGATATCTATCTTTCTCCCTGGATGCTGGTGGTAACCTTCCTGCTTGCCCTGTTCCTTGCATCTATAAAGAGGAGACAGGAACTGTGGAAGCTGAAGGAAAATGCGGAAGTTCACAGGGAAATACTTAAAGAATATAATCTCTCATTCCTCGATCAATTTATATCCATAATTGCCTCATCCACCATAATTGCCTATGTGCTTTACACCCTTTCTCCGGAAATAAAGACAAAATTCAGCACAAACCTCTACCTTACCACCCCCTTTGTTCTTTATGGATTGCTCCGTTACCTTTACCTGGTACATATGAGGGGGCTGGGTGACGATCCCATAGAGATTATTCTGTACGACACTCCCTTTAAATTGAATCTTCTTATGTGGGGGCTGTTCGTTCTGGTTATAATATATTTTGGATGGTAAAGGAATTAACTTCTTTAATTTATTCCCAATCAAAGGAAGATCATCTAAAGGCTCTGTCTTCACCGGAGTTTTCCGCTGAACACGCGATGGTTCTTCTGAGAAACAGAAACCTGCATCCACAGGTTATAGAGGAAATCGCTTCCATAAAAAAAATAGTGGATAAGGGCAGAATTAAGTTTATGATAGTTGTTCATCCCAGAACCCCCATTCATCTTGCAATGGATTTTGTTCCATTTTTGCTCCCCATGGAGCTGCTGGAGGTTTTGAGGAACCCATCGGCTAAACCCGGGGTAAAGAAAAGAGCCGAAATGTTGCTTCTGGAGAACATGGGCAAATATCCCCTTGGGTTGAGAATAACGATGGCAAGATTGGCCCCTCCCAGAGCCCATCGACTTTTCGTGAGGGAAAGGCACGAGGAGGTTCTGAAGGCCTTTGCAAAGAATCCTTACCTCAAGGAAGAAGTCGTGCTGTATCTCCTTGAGAGGGATGACCTGCCACCATCGTTCCTTGAATATCTGTATAAATCCACAAAATGGGGGCTTTCAGGAAGGGTTAAACTGAAAATTGCCCTTTCTCCCTCATCGCCCATTCCACTTGTACTCAGAATTTTGAGCGAGCTCGGGGTAAATGAGCTCAGGGAAATAGAAAGGGATTCCACCCAGCCCGAAATAATTTTAAGAAGGGTGAGATTGTTACTTGGAAAGGAGGAATAAATGGAAAAATTTACCTTTGAAGAAGGGTTAAAACGCCTGGAAGATATAGTTGAAAAACTGGAAGAGGGTAATGTACCACTGGAAGATGCCATAAAACTGTACGAGGAGGGAATGAAGCTGGCAAAATCCCTGAAGGAAAAGCTTGATGAGATAGAGATGAAGGTGGAGAAGTTGATGGAGACAGAAAAGGGATTCAAAACGGAGGAGTTTAAGCACAGGACAGAAGATGAAGGTTGAAGAGGAAATAGGGCGGTTTCTCAGGAAATTTGAAGAATACCTTCAGGAGAGCATAAAGGACCCCTATCTTCTTTATCCACTTCTCCCGGCCGGCAAGAGAATAAGACCCCTTCTCCTCTTCTCAGCTTCCTATCCTGTGATGAAGGAAGATGTAATGACGCTTGCCCTTGCAGTGGAGCTCATACATTCCTCCTCTCTGGTTCATGATGATCTGCCCTTTGTGGATAATTCTCCGTTGAGGAGAGGAAAGCCTTCCACCCATATAAAGTACACACCGGGAATAGCAGTCATGGTGGGAGATGCTCTTATGTCAGAGGCGTTTTTCATAGCCTCCAGAGTTGGAGCAGAGGCAGTAGCTGTTCTGGCGGATGCCGCTGGTATGAACGGAATAGCAGGAGGACAGATCCTGGATCTTAAAGGGGCAACAACCCTGGAGGAAATAGAAACGCTGCATTACAGGAAGACTGTGAAATTAATGGAAGCTTCCTTTATTCTGGGACTTATGGTTTCCGAAAAGAGAAATTTGATGGATAGAGGGAGGGAATTATCAAGGAGCATCGGTTTTCTATTTCAGGTGGTGGATGATATTCTGGACGAGGCAACCTGTGGAGATGAGCCAAACATCGTAAAGGTCATTGGCAGGGAAAAGGCTTTAAAAGTTGCTGAAATGCATTATAATAGAGCTGTTGAGCTATCAGAGGAATTTGAAGGGAGGGAAATTATAAAGTGGCTGATAAAAAGCACCATGGAGAGAGTATCCTCGAGAGGATAAATACCCCTGAGGATCTGAGGAAATTAAGCTGGGAAGAACTTAATTCCCTGGCTGTAGAAATAAGAAAGAGGATTATAGAGGTTGTTTCAGAGACAGGGGGGCACCTGGCTTCCAATCTCGGTACTGTAGAACTGACCCTTGCCCTTCATCTTAGCTTTAACGTACCAAGGGACAAAATCATATGGGATGTTGGACATCAAACATATACCCATAAACTTATTACTGGAAGAAGGGATCGCTTCCATACCCTGCGTCAATATGGGGGGATGAGTGGCTTTACCACTCCGGAGGAGAGCCCTTACGACATATATGGGGCCGGTCATGCCTCCACAGCCCTTTCTGCAGCTCTTGGAATGGCTGTTGCCAGGGACCTCAAGGGGGAAGATTTCCATGTGGTTGCAGTGGTGGGTGACGGATCCCTTACCGGAGGGGTGGCCCTTGAAGCCCTGAATAATATCGGTTATTTAAAGAAACCCCTTATTATAATTCTCAACGATAATAAAATGAGTATATCTCCCAATGTGGGAGCAATTCCCGGTTATCTGAATTACATTATCTCCGGTCAGTTTTACCTTAAAGTGAAGGAGCACGTAGCCAGCATTCTCGATCACCTTCCCGGAGGAAAGAAGATGCTGGAAATGGGCCGCTCCGTGGAGGATTCCCTGAAGAGGATTTTTGTTCCTGGCATGCTTTTCGAGCAGCTGGGAATAAAATATATCGGTCCCATAAGCGGACATTCCATCAGGTACCTGGTAAAAAGTTTTGAGGATGCAAAGAAATACAAATATCCTGTTCTGCTTCATGTGGTAACCAAGAAGGGTAAGGGATACAAACCGGCAGAGAAGGCTGCCAACCTCTTTCATTCATCCCCAAAGTTTGATGTTTCCACAGGAAAATTTTTAAAGAAGCCGCTGCCTTCTTATTCGCAGGTATTTTCCAGGACTCTTGTGGAACTGGCTGAGAACGACGAAAGGATAATTGCGATAACGGCAGCTATGCCAGAAGGTACAGGTCTCATAGAGTTTGCGAAGAGATTTCCCCAGCGCTTCTTCGATGTTGGGATAGCGGAACAGCACGCAGTTCTTTTTGCTGCTGGACTTGCAAAGGAGGGGATGTTACCTGTAGCTGCCATTTATTCCACCTTTTTACAGAGGGCCTACGATATGCTTTACCATGATCTTGCAATAATGAAACTTCAGGTTACCATAGGCATAGATAGGGCCGGTCTGGTTGGCGGCGATGGTCCCACCCATCAGGGTATATTTGACATGGCTTATTTGAGGATATTCCCTGGCTTCGTGATTATGGCACCCAAGGATGAGAACGAACTCCGGAACATGATTTATACCTCCCTGTACTATCCCGGACCCTCAACTGTAAGGTATCCCAGGGATTATGTGGTGGGGGTGGAGCTGGAGCCAGTGAAAAAGCTTGAGATAGGGAAGGGAGAAGTTCTGCTCCGCGGGGAAGATGTGCTCATCCTTGCCGTCGGTACCATGGTTTATCCTTCTCTGAAGGCAGCTGAACTTTTAAAAAAGAGGGGAGTAAAGGCCACCGTGGTAAACGCACGTTTCATAAAGCCCCTGGATGAAGGGTTAATACTCGATATGGCCAGGAACCATTCCTGCGTGGTTACTGTGGAAGAGGGAATTTTAGAGGGAGGATTTGGCTCTGCAGTGAGGGAACTGCTGGATTCCCATGGGATATATCCTCCATTCATGAGAATCGGGGTGCCTTCAGTGTTTGTTCCCCATGGGGCCAGGAAAATCCTGCTGGAGAATTACGGACTTACCCCGGAGGGAATAGCATCCAGAACCATGGAATTCGTAAAGAATGAGCAGAAAAAGGGCTGATGTACTCCTTGTGGAGAAGGGACTTGCTCCTTCAAGGGAAAAGGCCAGGGCCCTTATAAATGCGGGACAGGTGTATTTGCCCAACGGAAGAGTGGAGAAGCCGTCGCAATTACTGGAAGAGGACCAGGAATTTATAATTAAGGAAGGCCTTAAGTATGTGAGCAGAGCAGGATATAAGCTTGAAAAGGCTCTTGATGATTTTGAAGTGGATCCTTCCGGCAGGGTATGCCTTGATATAGGAGCTTCTACCGGGGGTTTTACCGATTGTCTTATTCAACGTGGGGCCTCAAGGGTTTATGCCGTGGATGTCGATCCACGACAGCTGCATTATAAGTTAAGGCAACTGAAAAACGTTTTTCCCATAAAGTTAAATGCCAGATATATTGGTAAAGATCACCTCCCTGAACTTCCGGACATTGTTACCATAGATGTTTCCTTCATTTCTGCCCTCAAAATACTCGAGCCCCTTTCCAGGTTTTTACCGGAGGAAACTCTGCTTCTTGTGCTTGTTAAACCTCAATTTGAGGCAGGAAGGGATAAGGTGGGGAAAGGGGGCATTGTAAGGGATCGGAGTGTTATAATTGAGGTGGTGAGTAATTTTTGCATAAGGGCAACAGAGATGGGGTTTTATCCCCATAAAATTTCCCTGCCTATAAAGGGGAAGGAGGGAAATCAGGAAGTGTTTGTACTTTTTAAACGGGTTCCCTCTTCCCTCAATATTAATAAAATCCTGGAGGAACTTATTTGAAAGCAGGTGTTGTGGCGAAACAGCACGCCCGGGGCATAAAGGAATATCTCGGGCGACTCGGAGAGTTCCTGACTGCCAGAGGAGTCGAACTGGCCGTTGAGGAGGGGATAAACAATATTGTCCATCTGAGCAATGAAGTTTATAAGAGAAGAGAGCTTCCCCACAGGGTGGATTTTCTCGTGGTCCTCGGAGGAGATGGTACATTGCTGTCTGTGGCGGATGTAGCAGCAGAGGCTGGTATTCCCCTTATAGGAGTCAACCTGGGTTTTCTTGGCTTTCTTACCGAGGTAAAAAAGGAAGAAATGGAGGAAGCGCTGGAGGAATTCCTCCAGGGGAAGGCTTCCTTTGATGAAAGGGAACTGCTGGAGGTGGAATTTCGTTCGAGAAAGAGTCTCGTACTGAATGACGCAGTTATAAACAAAAGTGCCCTTGCAAGGATAATAACCATAAGGGTCTGTATAGATGGACAGGAAATTTCAAGACTGAGGGCCGATGGGATAATAGTTTCTACCCCCACAGGTTCCACCGGATATTCCCTTGCAGCAGGCGGTCCCATAATTGATCCCGAAGTTTCTGCAATTATCCTTACCCCAATATGTCCCCATGCCCTTACTCAGAGGCCCATAGTTGTTCCATCAGGATCCAATGTGTCTCTGAGACTGGAGTCAGGAGAGGAGGTTTACCTGACCCTTGATGGACAGAGGGGAGAGAAGATAAAAGAGGGCGAAGTGGTTGTTATAAAGAAGGCCAGGATAAAGCTCCAGCTGGTGCGGCCTTCAGGTAGAACATATTATCAGATGCTCAGAGAAAAGCTCAGCTGGGGGAGTTGATTCTGTATCCCCATTAGCGTCTCTGAAGGAGTATTTTTAACCAGGTTCTTCTTTTAAGCGGGCGGTCATTTTTTACCCCCCACTTCAAAGCATCAAAATCCCCGACAATTCCCACATATTTTCTTGCCCTTGTTACCGCTGTGTAAACAAGGTTTCGCTGGAGCATAATCCAGTGCTGCTTTACCGCCGGAAAAATAACAGCGGAATATTCGCTTCCCTGGGATTTGTGGATTGAAATAGCATAGGAAAGGGTTAGATCCTCTACGTCTTCTTCCCAGTATACAACTTCCCTGCCGTAGAAATTTACCAGCAGGCTTTCCCTGTTTCCATCTATGATTCTCCCTATCTCTCCATTGAATACTTCCTTGAAATAGTTATTATAGGTTTGCATTACCTTATCACCGATTCTGAACTTTTTTCTTCCTATTTTTACCTCCCTTCCATCGGGATTTAGCTTTTCCTGGAGTGCTTTATTAAGCCTTTCGACACCTGCTTCGCCCTTATACATGGGGGCGATTACCTGGATTTCTTCTGTCAGAGGCTCGAGTCCAAGTCTTTCCGGAATTTCTTCTGTGGCCAGCTTTATGATCTTTTCAAAGGGATCCTTTTCAGGAAAGAATTCGAATTCACCTCCCCTTTCTGTGTAGGGAATCAGGCCATTTCTTATTCTCTGTGCGTTTTGAGCAATAAGGCTTCCCTCCCTCTGTCGGTATATCTTTTTGAGAAAAATAGTTTTGAATAATCCGCTTGATATTATGTCAGAAAGGATATTGCCCGGTCCCACCGAAGGAAGCTGGTCCTTATCACCCACAAGAATCAGGCGGGCTCCAGAGGGCAATGCCCTGAGCACTGCCCTGAACAACCACGCATCTATCATGGAAGCTTCGTCAAGTATCAGAAGATCAACCTCAAGGGGTCGGGCCTGGTTTCTCTCAAAGTCCATTGTCAGTGGGTCAAATTCGAGGAGTCTGTGGATTGTGGATGCTTCGAACCCTGTTGCCTCGGTTAGCCTTTTAGCTGCTCTACCCGTAGGTGCGGCGAATTTTACCCTCAGGCCCCTTGCCCTGGCTACAAGACCTATGAATTTTATTATGGTTGTTTTTCCAGTTCCCGGGCCTCCCGAGATAATCAGAAACCTTGAAGAGAGGGCGTTTTCTATGGCCTTTTTCTGGAGGTCATCGAGCTCGATGGGAAAGGAATTTGCCACATCCCTGAAGGAGTCGGAAAGGTCCTCAAGAGGAAGAAGGTTTTGAGCCTCCACTTTTTCCATGAGCTTTTCAGCTATTTCCAGTTCCCAGCGGAAGTATTTTTGCAACCCTATCTTTCCTTCCTGAACCTGAAATTGCCTGGATGAAATTGCCTCTTCAAATTTTTCCCGTTGAATTTCCAGGTCAGCTACCCTTTCCCATAGCCTTTCTATTTCCATATATGTATCACCGCTGGAGGCCTCCTTTTCCAGAAAATAAATTGCAGCTGCCTCTGCCCTCTCCCTGCTATTGAGTGGAATTCCAAGCTTTCTGGCTATTTGATCTGCCTTTTTAAATCCGATACCCTTAAATTCAAGGGAGAGGCGGTAGGGGTTTTCTTCTATGATCCTTCGAGCTTCTTCTCCATATTCTTCAACTATTCTGGAGGCAACTCTTGGTGGGATGGTTAGCTCCGATAGGAATATCAGGGTTTCCCTTTTTTTCCCCATTTCCGAAAAATACTGGTGTATTTTCTCTGCCTTTTCCCTGGTTATTCCCCTTATCTCTTCAAGTTTTTCCGGATGATTAAGTATGAAATTAAGGGTTTCTTCTCCGAATCTTTCAACTATCTTTCTTGCTGTTGCCTTTCCCACACCCTTTATTCCTGCAGAGGCGATAACCCGTTCTATACCTGTTGCCCTGATCTCATGATGGATAACTTCTTCAACAACGAATTCCCTTCCGTATTTTCCTTCCCTCCATCTTCCCTCAAGAACCACATATTCCCCTTCGTTAAGGAAATCTATTTCCCCGGAAGCCTTTACAGTTTCACCTTCTGTTTTTATGAGCAGGACCGCAAATCCAGGTGCTTCGTAAATTTTCTTTTCTACTTCTCCCTCTATCTTCACCAGAGCATTATATCAAACAAAATAAAGGTAAACGTACTTCTTGATGTACAATTATAATGTGAAGGAATTCTTAATTTCCCTTCTGGAGCTAATCTGGTTTTTAATAAAGCTTATTTTTCTATGGGCCGTTTTGATCCTGGGAGGCTTTTTTCTTATAGGACTTATCTCAAAGGTTCCCATTCTCAGGGATATTGTTATTTTCGTTATAATGGCTTTTGTTCTTGCTAAAATAGCCCGTTATATTTCTAAAAAGGAAGAAGAGGAGACAGATGAGGATAAGTAAGCATTTGATATGGGATTGACTTTTTCTCCGGCTGATTTTAAACTAAATGCTATGAGAAAGCTTCTTTTAATTATTTTGATACCACTGTTCCTTTTTTCCGCCACCAATTTTGAAAAGGGAGTGGGATTCTTCTTAAATGGGGAAAAGAAGATAGCAAAGGCTAAATGGAAGGCCTATTTTGGAAAGAGAAAGGACCCCCTCGCCAGGGGTTTTCTTGTATTGGCCGATGGCGATTATATCAAAGCAACATATTACTTCAATTCCTATAAAAAAGAATCAAGGGATGCATATTACGGAAAATATGAATGGCTAAGATATCTCGGTCTTTCCCTTGCCGTTTATGATATTGCTTATTTTCAGAGAGACTGGTTCATCTCCAGGGCAAGGAAATTCTATCCTGAATCTCCCATTATAATATTCGTTCAGGGTGTTTATGACCTGGAAATGGGAAGGCTGGAAAAGGCAGAGAAGGAACTAAAACTGTCCCTGAAAAAGCTTAAGGACCCGATTTTTCAGCTTTTCCTGGCCAGATTGTATATAGAAAAGGGTGAACTTTCCAGAGCAGAGGAAATATTCAAATCCTCGGGGAAAAACATACGGATAGGAATGGAACTTGCGGATGCTTACAGAGATATGGGAGAAACTGCCAAGGGCCACGAAGTCCTTATGTCCCTCCCCAAAACCCAGAAGGTTATTGAAAAAATAGCGGATTTTGCCTTTTCGCTGGGAAACGACTACGCAATTAAAGAGGTGGAGGTGCTCGTTCCCGAAGATTCTCCACTGGGCAAGGAAATTAAGGCCTTTCATTACATGAATGCACACAAGTATAAAAAAGCCAGAAGGATTTTAGAGAAGCTTTCCCTCTATCGTCCTTCCGATCCTCATATCTGGAAATGGCTTGCCATTATAGAAAAGAAGACGGAGAAAAAATTAAAGTATCAATATCTTTCCTTCTTTAATGGAGGGGATGTGGAGAACCTGTTCGGGGTGGTAAGAAGGAGATTTAAAAAAATAGATCAGGCCAAGTGGCTTGGAGACCAGCACGTAATTATTCTGGGAAGGCCGTCCAACAACGATGAATACGGATTGTATTCTCTGGATGTTACTACCTGGGAAAGAAAAAAGATCCCCCTGAGGCTGGAAATTGAGGAGTTTTATCCACAGGATGATGGTAAAACCCTTGTAATTGCTGCGATAGACAGAATTAGAGGGAGGAGAATATTTTATATATGGAAACAGGATGAACAGAGGCCCAGAAAGGCGGTTGTTATGTCCCTTACCGAAGAGAAATTCAAGGGGGAAATAAAGGGCGATTCTCTCCTCATCTACAGTATTGAATACGAATATTTGCCTTTTAAATCACCCTTTAAAAAACTTATAAACGAGAGGAGCTTTATCTTCCTGTATTCAAGAAATTTCCCTCATCAGTTCATCGTATACTCTATTTCCCGACGCAGAGCCAGAAAGATAAGATCCATATCGGAACTTCCGTTTGTCCCGGAAGGGATCAGAAGATATTTAATTGTTAGACAGCTGTACATTAAAAATCCGGATTTTAAAAGGCTGATAGACTCTCATTCCTCCTTTGGATCCCGGGAAATCGAAATAGAATTTCAGGATGAAGGAGGAGCTGTTGTTGTAAGAAAGGATGGTGCAGATAGATATGTCCTGGGATTTATTTATGAGGGGAGATGGACTCCCTTCCGTCTTGTGGAGGATGATGAGGAATACAAATTTCTATTATGGGTTCCTTCAATGAACCT
>JAMOUL010000272.1 GCA_027062035.1 Candidatus Aminicenantota bacterium
TCATAACAGTGGCTACCAAGATTCCTCCGGTTCTAACGTAAGTCACAAGAACATTTTTCTCTTCAGAGGTAAGCATCCCGGGTTCTACCGGTGGAGCAACCACCAGCATGGTGAAAGAGGCAGCTTTGTTTATGTCGCTGGTAACAATGTACGGCATTCCCGCAACCTTAATAGCCTGCTCCGCTCCAAAGAGATTTGCCTTTGGATATTCCACCGCGGACCTGTTAAGAGGGTTAAAAATAGCTACTCCCCGGGTTCTGTTCCGGGCGCAAAGGAAAATACTTACCCCAAAAAATACAAGTAAAAGCAAGATTTTTCTCAACCTAAACATTCTTTCCTCCTGAAAATCATATTCCTATCTCCTTTGCCTTATCAGAGACTTTTTTAGGATTCCAGGGATCTCTGTATGAGGCTTTAAATAATAATTCTGTTATATAAGCCCATGTTCTAACAAATCTCATATAAATTCCCATATAAAGTGGCATCAGAGGAAGATATATAGCAAGTTTCAGTTCGTCTTTTCTTCTCTCAGAGACCGCCAGAATCATAATATACTGCACAAAATTACTCAGACAATAAAGAAGATAATTGATGGGAATTATAAACTTCGCTGTGTGAGGCAAATTTATAAAGATATCACCGATATACAGAAGCCAGTTAACATTCAAAAGAAGACTGTAAAACACATTTTCCACCGAGCTAAGGAAATTGAAGACATTAAAATTCTGGTTGGGCAGGAATATATCTCTATGTTTTCTCAACCTGAATCTGACAAGGGACCTGCCCCATCGAATTCGCTGTCTTGTAAGACCGGAAAAAGTACTGGGAGCAGAAGTAAAACAGATAGCACGTGGTTCAAAATATACTTTAAAGTTCAGTTTTCTCACCTTGACAGTGATATCACCATCAAGACCAGGGCCCACATCCCAGCCTCCGAAACGTAAAAGAATATCCTTTCGAAAGGCACCAAAGGCACCGGATGCTACTCTTAGAATGCCAAGGAAGGAGGTAATTCTTCGACCTATGGAAATCGATTTCAAATATTCAATAGCCTGAAGAGAAGTAAGAACGCTATCGCTTGCATTTCTCACCTTAACATTCCCTGCAACAATCCCGATTCTCCGGTCCATATAAAAGGGGATTATAATTTTCTCTATAGCATCCCTATCGAAGGAAGAATCTGCATCTATGTGGATTATGTATTTTCCCCGGGCATAATTCAATCCAAGATTAGCGGCGGAGGCTTTTCCTCCTCTCACCTCATTTCTCAGGTACCTGGTTATCAGTCCCCTCTTGAGAAGATTCCTGCAAATGGTAGGGGTATCATCAGTGGAACCGTCATCCACTATTATTATCTCGAAGTTCTTATATGTCTGTTCCTTCAGTGAATTAACCAGTTTAACAAGGTGTTTTCCTTCATCCTTACCCGGTACAATTATTGAAAGTAATGGCGATTCCTTAAAAAACAAATCCCTGGCATATCTGTACTTTTTCCTGGTAAAGTAACTCTTTACCCCAAAAAGGACGAGAACCAAAAAATCAAAAAGCACATATCTTGGCAACTCGAATATAAAGAAGAACCAGAAAAAGCGAGCAAATTTAGCAAAACCTACTGTCTTCCAGAACAGGAAAATATCCGAAAACTCGGAAAAATATCTTATTATTTCATTCATTGCTTCCTGAATACATATTGAAATAGCTTCCACTCAGGGCTT
>JAMOUL010000273.1 GCA_027062035.1 Candidatus Aminicenantota bacterium
GAAAAGGCGGATGGTTACCTCTTTAAACCTATCTGCCAGGGCTGAATAAACCTGGATCTGATGTTCCTCATCCGGGATTCGGAAGGAACTCAATAGAAGATATTCGCTCCTGAAAAGTCCCACCCCATCTATTTTTTCAGCCGGAACCTTCTCCGACTCCGTGGGAAATTCCAGGTTCACATAGAGTTCAAATTCCTCACCATCCAGGGTGGTACTTTCCTCCTCCAGAGCCTTCATGAAAACCTTTTCCTCTTCCTGAAGGGTAAGCTTGAGGTTTCTGTAATTGCTTATCTGAATGGACGTTGGAGACAGAATTACCTTTCCCTCGTTACCATCTACAATTACCTCCTCTCCTTCCTTAATCTTCTTTTCTACATCCTCTATTCCCACGACTGTGGGTATTCCAAAGGCCCTTGCAAGGATAACCGCATGATATGTGTCCCCTCCGTACTCGGTTACTATCCCCTCAGGGCTTTTCTTGGAGATTATAAAGGCTGCTTCAGAGGGGAGAATGTTCTTTGAAACCAGAACCCCTCCCTCCCAGGACTCCTCCACCTCCTCCTTGCCGAGATTCTTCTGGATCCGTCTCAGTACATCCTCTATATCGTGGACCTTTTCCTTTATGTGATAATCCTCCACGTTCTGAAAAATTCCGTGGTACTTTTTTATCAAACTTTCTATGGCCTTCTCTGCGGTTTCAAGGTTTTCCACTATCCTCGAAATCATTTCTTCTATCAACTTTTTATCTTCCAGAAGAAGCAACTGGGACTCCAGAATGAGTGCGTGGTCGTCACCGATCTTTTCCTTTATCTCGTTTTTTATATCGGTTAACTCTGTTCTTGTTCTCCTTACCGCTTCTTCCAGCCGCTTTACCTGTTCCCTCTCCTCTCCCCTTACAATATTGGCGGAAACTATACGGGTGCTTCTTCTTAAAAATCTGGCCTTTCCGATGCCTATCCCCGCAACCGCGGGTTTACCCCTGAGGATTATCATTCCCCTTCACCGAATCGATCTTCTATAAGCTGCACAATTGCCTCGATGGCTTCCTTCTCGTCTTCCCCATCAGCTTTGATAAGCAGCTTCGTTCCCACTGGAGCTGCAAGGGTTAAAAGACCGAGTATGGATTTAGCATCCGCTTCCATACCATTTGCCTCCACTGTAATTCTGCTCTTGAACCTCTGGGCCACCTGAACCAGCTTGGTTGCAGCCCTTGCATGCATACCCAGCCGGTTAATGAGGGTTACTTCCTTCTTTATCATTTCTCAAGAAACTCCTTTATTCTTCCGATGGATTCCTTTCCCCTCTGAACAAGGGCAATTGAAAGGTCCCTGAGGTTCATCCTTTCCCTTTCTGAAAGAAATTTCAGAAGCAGGGGAAGATTAACTCCGGTTATTATTTCAACATTTCTATCTTCCAGCATGGAGACGCAAATATTGGTTGGGGTTCCTCCGAAGATGTCAGTAAACACCACAACTCCTTTGCCCTTGTCCTCTTTATCCACCGCTTCCTTTATAAGATCCACCTTGTCCTCTATTCCGCTCGCCCCTTCCTTCCACTCTATGGAGATAACAGGAAGGGAAACCTTCTTCCCCAGTATCTCTGATGCAACCTTAATAAGTGATTCTCCTAAATTTCCATGGGTAATAATGATTCCGCCTATCATCCTTTCCTCACATCTCTGTGTGTTTTTTGTACCTGAAATTTTTCAAATCCCTTCAACCAATTATACAATTCCTCAACAAAAAACACTGACCTGTGTTTTCCACCTGTACATCCTACCGAAATGGTAAGTTCCCTCCGACCATCCAGGAAAAACATGTCCAGGGTTTCCTCCAGGAAATTCTTCATTGCTTCCATATACTTAATTACCTCTTTATGGGAGAGCAAAAATTCCCTTATCCTCTGGTCGGTTCCAGAAAACTCCCTCAGTTCCGCCACCCAGAATGGATTGGGAAGGGCCCTTACATCAAATAAAAGATCTGTTTCTGCCGGGATCCCGTAGACAAATCCAAAACTGACGAGATTTATCCGGTAGAGAGTATCTGTTCCCTGGTATTTTTCCATAACCTTCCTTCTGAGACCACCCATGGAAAGGCCGGTTGTATCTATAAATTCCTTTGCAAGGTTCCGCGCCGCAGCAAGAATTTCCCTTTCCTCCCTCAACGCTTCTTCAAGGGATCCCGTGTCCTGAAGGGGATGTTTTCTGCGCAGAAGTTTAAACCTTCTTATTATCTCTTCATCAGAAGCATCGAGAAATATCACTTCAACGTCGAAATTCTTTCTCAGCTGGTCCACCAGCCACGAAAATCTCTGGGCGAAATTTTCCTCCCTTACATCTATAACCAGGGCAAATTTATCGTAGGAAGGGTTCTTTTTGTGAAGATGGGAAATCAACCTGGGGATAAAGTCTATGGGCAGATTGTCCATGCAGTAGTAACCGATATCTTCCAGAGCCTTCAGGTATGTGGTTTTTCCTGAACCTGATACTCCGGTTATAATTACAACCCTCGGTTTCATACCTCACCAATCCTTTCCATTAGCTCTTTAAGGGGATAAATACCTGACCTTGCCAGCAGATAAAGCCTTGCAGCCACCTCTATAAGGTTGGCAATGTTCCTTCCAGCAGCCACAGGAATTTTCCTTGCCGGTATCTCCACCCCCAGTATTTCCATCTTTTCCTCTTCCAGGAATAGTCTTTCCTCGTTCTTATTGAACTCCCTGAGCTCAAGAATCAGGTCTATGGGGGAGAAGGGCAGAACTGCTCCTCCAAAAATCTCGTTTACATTTATGGCACCAAGTCCCCTTATTTCCATAAACCCCCTTATTTTTTCCGGGGAAATTCCGACTATTTTGCCCTCAGGCAGTCTAAGGACTTCAACTATATCATCGGCAACGAACATATGGCCCCTGCTTATCAGTTCAAGGGCTATTTCGCTCTTTCCTATTCCGCTTTCCCCTATTATTAAAATTCCAACCCCGTATACTCCCAGGAGCTCGCCATGAATCACTATTCTCTCAGACAGTTCCCAGTGAAGAAAATTGTTTATCCTTTCATAACAATTGCATTTGAGACAAACGAAGACCGGAATCGACCTTTCCCTGGCAATGGAAACAATGAACTTCACCTGCTCATCATCCGCCTCTTCTCCGATTATAAGGGCAGGGGGATGGAGGGAAAGGTAATCCGTTAGCTTTTTCCCCGCCTTTTCGTCGGAAAGTGTGGAAATGTAGAGTAACTCATCCCTTCCCAGGAACTGAACAGCCCCCTTTATAAAAAGCTCTTTGACCCCGGCCAGCACAAGACCGGGACGCTGAAGGGAAGCACTGGAAATCTCACCCTCCAGGGCATCCCTTTCCGGATAAACCAGGCGGAGATACTCCTCGTTGGAGGAGTAAAAATCCCTGATAGATAATTTAACCCTCATCCCTGAATTCTTCATCCTGAATTATTTTAACCACTTCCTCAGGGGTTTTAGCCTCAAGCAAACTATCCACCAGCCTCTTTTTCCCCTTTCTGGCAAGTCTCGCAATAGCTGCAAGGACCTGAAGGTGCAGGTTTGGAGGATTGGGTGGAGAAACTGCGGTAAAGAACAAATATGTGAGTTTACCGTCCGGGGAGTTAAAATCCACCCCCTTCTTTGATATTGCAAGGGAGAGGCGGGGCTCCTTGATCTCCTCCATTTTACAATGGGGTACAGCCACTCCACCGGGAAGGGATGTGCTCCCGAGTCTTTCCCTGGCAAGAAGCCTGTTGTAGAGCTTCTTCCAGTTATTAACTGCCCCGGCCTTCTCCATGAACCTGGAGATCTCCTCCAGGACCCCCTCCACGGTCTCCGCCTCCAGGCCTATGAGGACAAGTTCAGGAGAAAGCAGACTATTAATCTGCACTTTACCACTCTGGTTCTATTAAATAATAGGTGTTGCCCTTTCTGTAAACCACATTAACCTTGTTATTGGAAGAGTTCCTGTAAACGAGAATGTCCTTTTTCTGGGCTTCCAGCTCCATAATAGCTTCCTCTACTGTCATGGGCTTATCGGAATAATCGCTGGAGTAAACTATCCTGGTTGAAACCTGCTCTGAAACCTGAGGAATTTCCGTTGCTTTTCCCTTCTTTTTTGACCTTTTCTTTTCCTTACTTTTCTTTATCTGGCTCTCTATAATATCGAAAGCAGAATTTAATGAGGCAAACATGTCGTTTGTTGT
Source organism: Candidatus Aminicenantota bacterium (assembly GCA_027062035.1). Taxonomy (GTDB): domain Bacteria; phylum Acidobacteriota; class Aminicenantia; order S016-38; family S016-38; genus S016-38. Next base: position 4,205 of record JAMOUL010000273.1, read on the forward strand.
TTCCCTCGCTCTAAACTCAAAAATCCCCCCCTTTACCATAACTTCGGCTATGTGCCGATATTTCTCTACAGAGCAAATTACTTCAACGTTCAATATTTCTCCAAGGAGCTTCTGAAGTTTGGCAACTCTTTTTTCTGCTCGCTTTTTCAGCGACTCCGGGATCTCGTAATGCCTGCCGATAAATTTGATGTTCATGTTGAAACCTCCAGTCTATATTTCTTTTTCCTTTTATTTACACTTTCTATTCCCATTTCTTCCCTATATTTTGCCACGGTTCTCCGCGAAATGTATATACCCTTTCTCGCAAGAATCTCCGTGATTTCCTCATCAGAGTAAGGATCTTCCCTGGGTTCCGTTTCTATGATCTTCTTTATCGTCTCCTTTATGGATACAGACGAAATATTTCCTCTGAAACCTCCCACGCTTGAAGGGAAGAAAAATTTTAATCTGTAGGTTCCCTTTGGGGTTGCCATAAACCTGGTGGAAACGATTCTGCTTATGGTTGACTCATGGACCCCCACCGCAGAAGCCACCTCTCTCAGATTGAGGGGTTTAAGATACTCCGGCTTATAACCCTTCTTGAAAAATTCCCTTTGTTTTTCAACTATGTATTCCACCGTCTTTCTGAGAACTTCCTTCCTCTTGGAAAGGGCGTTTAAAAACCACCTTGCCGATCTTATCTTCTCCTTGGCAAATTTTTGAAGTTCAGGAGAAGCATCTGGATTTTCCAGAATTTTCAGGTAAAAGGGACTTATTCTGAGGGGAGGAAGGTCCCTTTCTATAATCCTTACCCTGAGCTCCCCATCATCGTCCTCTTCAAGAATTATATCCACATCCACTTCATCTGCGGTCTTATCGTTGAATGTGGAGGCAGGAAAGGGATTTAACTTCTGGATCTCTTCTATTGCCTCCTTCAGGTCTGCAAGGGAACAGGAAAGCTTTTCAGCAACCCTGTCGTAATCCCTCTTTTTCATAAGCTCCAGCATTTCCGTATTGAGAAGTTTCCAGCTTATGCTTCCCTCCTTTCCCCGTGCCTTCAACTGAGCCTTCAGGGCCTCTATTACGTCCCTGGCTCCTATCCCATAGGGAGGCAACCCTATAAGTTTCTTTCTCACATTCTCCACAAATTCAGGTGGTTCCCCTGTTTCCTGAACAACCATATGAAAGGAAGGTTCGTCAAGAAATCCCTTGGGTCCGAGATAATCTATAATAACCTCTGCCACGTCCCTTTCCCTCTCGTCCTGAAAGTGGGGAAGCAGGGCCTTCCTCATCTTTTCCCTTGGATTGGGAATATAAGGAACAAGGGCCTCCGGGGGATCCTTCTCATCTTCATCATCCTCATAATAGTATTCAAAAAACTCAGCCCCGCTGGAGGAGAAAAGCTCTGGCTTTATTTCCTCGTCCGGAGCCTCATTCTCAATTTCAAGGGCAGGGTTTTGCTCTATGATCTCTTCTATTTTTTCCCTCAACTCAAGATAGGTCAATGGTAAAAGGTCAAGGTAGAGCCTTACCTCATTGAAAACTTTAAGCGCTGGCTTCTGCTGAAGATTAAGATCCTGTTTTTGTTTCATTTTCCAACCTGAATTTCTCTCCTAAATAAACCCTTCTTACCTCGGGGTCCTGAGACAGAGTCTCAGGATCTCCCTCTTTTAATATCTTCCCATTACTTATAATATATGCTCTGTCCGTAATTTTCAATGTTTCCCTGACGTTATGATCCGTGATAATTATTCCCACCCCCTTTCTTTTAAGTCCACTTACCAGCTCCCTCATTTCCTTCACAGCAATGGGGTCTATTCCTGTAAAGGGTTCGTCAAGGAAAAGAAATCTGGGCTTCAGAGATAGTGCCCTCGCTATTTCCAGCCTTCTCCTTTCTCCCCCGGAAAGCAAATAGGCCTTGCGCTGGCGGATATGGTAAAGCCCCATCTCCTCAAGAACTTCCTTTACCCTTTCCTCCTGCTCCCTCCGGGTGAGGGAGGTAAACTGAAGATAAGCCAGAATATTTTCTTCTATGGAAAGCCCCCTGAAGGAAGAGGGTTCCTGCGGAAGATATCCCATCCCCATCCTTACCCTTTTCCACATGGGGAGCTTGGAAACGTTTTTCCCGTAGAAAAAAACTTCCCCCCCATCCCCATCTATCTCTCCTATAACAATTCTGAAGGTGGTTGTCTTTCCTGCTCCATTGGGACCCAGAAGTCCCACGATTTCCCCTTCCCTGGCTTCTATGTCTATTCCCTTCAGCACCTGTCTCTTCCCGTAATATTTTATAAGCCCCTTTGTAACAATCATTTCTCACCCTTTATTCTGGAACTTGTTCGTCCCCGTCCGGTAACTTCGAACCTGCCCTCATCCACATAAAATATTATCTTTTCCCCCTTCAATACCCCCTCGGTGGGAGAATCTATCTTCGCATGCCCCTTCAATATAGCTATTTTTTTAGAAAAATCGTAATCCAGGAAATTGGCTTCGCCTGTGCTGTCCCTGAGGTTCAACTCCTTAACCTCCTCTGCCTCGAGTTTCTCCAGCTTGCCTTCCTTTAAA
>JAMOUL010000274.1 GCA_027062035.1 Candidatus Aminicenantota bacterium
GAATATGCAAGAAGTTTCTTGAGGTCTTCCTGAAAAACAGCAAGAAGCGTCATAAAGAAGGCAGTAAGGGCTCCGAGCCATCCCAGCAGATATCTGAAAGAGGCGCCCTGTGCCACATTCATAAGAACATATAGAACAACAATGGCAGAACCAAAAACCCCTATTTTAGACATAACTCCTGAAAGTAGAGGGGTAAATTCGTCCGGAGCTTCACCATAAGCATCCCTGGCCCAGATATGCAGGGGAGCAGTTGCCATTTTAACCAGAAATCCCATAAACAGAAGAACTGACACCAGTAACCCCGCTGTTTTTACCCCATGAAAGGCTACATCTGGTAAAAGGAAAATCCCTGCCAGCATGGCATAGGCACCAGCAGAGCTGAAAATAGCATATATCCAGGAGGCTTTCTTTGCCTTATATCCCATGTTTATAAGGACAAAGGAAGCCCAGCTCATAAGCTCCCAGTAAATAAAGAGATTTATCCAGGAATGGGAAAGGGCTATCCCTGCCAGGGAAAATAGAACCACAAGATAGGCAGGGTAGAAACTCCACGAGGCCCTTTTAGACCCGGGATAGGTGGCAAAAAGAAGTATTGCTCCACCGATGAGGACAAAGGCAAGGAAGAATCCATGAAGGTCTGCCTTCATAGCAGGCAGTAATCTGTAAATACCGTAGCCTGCCACAACCAGGGACGCAATCCACTGAAGAATCCTTGAAAATCCCAGGAAATATACTGCCACTGAAAGGCCCAGCAGGAGAAGCAGAGTTGAATTAAACAGCACCCCCATTTCGGCAGCAAACATGCTCCAGGCAGCGGCTCCACCACCGATTAAAACCAGGGATGCAGCAAGGGGTGCGGCGAGGTTCTGGCCTGTTTCCCTGGCCTCCCCTTCAGAAGCTATTCTGTACAGGCGGAAATAATAAACTATCTCAGCAACCGCCCCTGCCAGAATAAGCACAACAATCCAGAAATACTGCCTGGGGATTGCAAGGACAAGCAAAAGCTTCGCCCAGAATCCAGGGAAGGGAGGAACTCCTGAGATGGAAAAGACCGATGTCGAAAAAATGAATTTAAAAAGCGGATTCCTGTTTAAAACCCCTTTCCAGCCATCCAGCTCCCTTTCCTCCACATTGTCTGCAAGGAAAAACAACGAGGATTTAGCAAAGGAATGATTGAGGATAAAAAGTACAATTGCCGCTCCAATAAGGTGCTTTGCACTGGAACTTACTCCGGGGTTAAAAAGAAACCCTGCGGAGAGAATTAAAAGTCCAAGCTGGGCAACTGATGAGTATCCAAACAGTCTTCTAACATCTTTCTGTCTCCAGGCAAAGAACTGGCTTAATATATAGGTTCCTCCGCCGAAAACAAGGGAAAGCTGGAAAAAGGACGGAAGAGCAAGATAATTTCCTGCCTTTATATATATAAGGTAAAAGGCCTTAACCGCCGCACCGGCAAGAAGCGCCACCACCACAGGATCAGCTCCCTGATAAACGTCCAGTGCCCACCCATTAATGGGAAATACCTCCAGCTCTATCAGTATCCCCATCAGGAACATAAGGACAATCAAGGGAAGGACTGTTGAAACTGGATTGGTTCTTATTTTCGACGCTATATCCAGCATGTTAAGGCTTCCTGTAGCCTTATAAAGGAACACAACACTGAGAAGAACGAAGGTGGAACTTATTGAACCAATCACCATGTATTTAAAAGCAGCTTCGAGTGATTTCTCTGTCCTGGCTGAAGCTACCAGGCCATAGGCTGCAATGGAGGTTATTTCTATGAACACAAACAGGTTGAAGAAATCACCGGTAAAGGTTATCCCGACTGCGCCAAGGGCAAGGAGAAGGAAAAGCACCATGGCTTTTCCCTGGGGCTCGGGTATACCGCGCCTCGCCCAGTGAAATGCTCCGAGCAAAGCTATAAAGAACACGAGAAATCCAATGGCTGCTTCTGCCTGTCCCACATAGAGGTTTATACCTATGGGAGGAGGAAATCCTCCTATCTTAACCATTATGGGATGGGTCAGCTTCCTGGAGAGAAATCCATAGAAATTCACGCCTGAGGCCACGAAATCAAAAATTAGAACAAGGAAAAAGAAAACCCTGGCCCAGACTTTGTTGTAAACCTGTAGAATCCCAATGAAGAAAGCTGTTGCAAGGGTTATTGCTATTATTAAAATTGGATTTACCATTTCAGCTCCTTGTATTCATCTATTTCCAGTGTTTTTTTCCTGGAGTACATGAGCATAACAATGGAAAGGGCAGCTGCTGTAACCGCCACACCTATTACAATGGCTGTAAGCACAAGGGCCTGAGGAAGAGGATCCACCACCTTTGAAGAAGTGTTTACAAGAAGATCCCTGGTATTAATGATGGGCGCAGTTCTTCCCCTGATGAAACCAAGGGAAATTATGAGAATATTCACTCCTGTATCCATTATGGAAAGGCCTATAACTATTTTCATAATGTTCTTCTTCACCAGTACTGCATAAAGCCCCACAAGTATCAGGATTATCGAAGCTATAAAGAAGGCCATTATTTTTCCTCCTTGGTTGTAGCGATCATATCAGTTATAAGACCCGAAAGCTCCGAACCCACCTTCAATCCAACGGCTATATATATTAGAGGTATCACTCCTGCAGAAAAAAGCCTGTTCCACTGGCCTAATGGGAGTATATTGTTTGCAAGAAAACTCCCTCCCCAGATCAGGCCTGCAAGGCCTATGAGAACAAAAGCCATTCCTGCCAGGCCCTCTGTTACTGAAAGGGCACGGTGATTGGGATGGAAGGAAAGCCGGGAAAGTAGCATTAACATCACAGCCGAAGCAATCACAGTTCCCCCCTGAAAACCTCCTCCTGGAGTCAGATGTCCATGTATAAAAATATAAGCTCCAAAAAGGATAAGGAGGGGAAAAAGTGTATCTGCAGCTGTTTTAAGAATAAGACTGCCCTCTATCCTGTTATATTTTTTCTGGCACCTGCAGGTTGAAAGGAGAAATGCAAGGGCAGTGGCTGCAAGGAAGAGAACCGTTACCTCTCCAAGGGTATCAAAACCCCTGTAATTAACCACAATAGAGGTTACCAGGTTTGATCCTCTGTTCTCCTCTATTCCCCTATCAACATAGTGCTTTGCCACTCCCCAGTTTTCTTCACCAAAGGGAAAAGTAGCCACTATTTTAACCATAAAAAACCCGAGGAATGCCAGAAATACTATTGCCACCCATTTCCTCATTTCTCATACCTCTCTGTCTTTCTTACAGCGATAATAAAAATCAATGTGGTAAGTCCTGCCCCTATGGCTGCTTCGGTCATAGCAACATCCGGAGCCTGGAGATACAAATAAACAATGGAAGCAACAAGGGAAATGAACCCGGCAGCCAGAACTGCGGCAAGAAGGTCCCTGGTTTCAACTGCGAAAACCGCAAGGCCTATCATTAAAATCAGAAGAAGGAGCATAAAATATTCAAGAATCATTTTCTTCCTCCTTGCATCCCTTCCCCTTGTCCTCTGCATACCTATCTATAACAGAACCCCTGGCAAGGGGAACTCCGCAATTGTGAGAAGCTCTCGCCAGGGAATGGGAAGAGACAGGATTGGTAAGCAAAATAAATAGGGAGATAATTGCCGTTTTAAAGAACCACTGGGGATGATAAATACCAACGCCCATGATAACCGATATAGCACCGAGGGTTGTAGCTTTGGTTCCAGCCTGCATTCTATTATAGACATCGGGCATTCTGATAATTCCGACCCCTGCAAGGAAAAGGAAAACCGCTCCCACAAAAATGAGTACTTCGCCCAATATTCTGTAAATCATCACACACCTCCTTCCAGATAACGGGCGAGGGCAATCACACCGAGAAAGGCGAGAACCGCATAAACCAGCGCCACATCCAGGAATATGGCCCTGTGAAATATCTGAGAAAACAGAACAATCATTGCTGTGGTAATGGTAGTTGCTGCATCAAGTCCCACTGCTCTATCAGGAACAGTTGGTCCAATTATTATCCTCACAACAGCCAGAATTGTTGCCAGACTTATAAGTGAAAATACTATTATTAATAGGTTACTCAAAGATCACCTCCAGAAACCTCTCAAACCCCTGAACTATTTCCTGGGTCGCACCCTCTATATCGGGACTTTTAACGTCAATCCAGTGAATATAAAGATAATCACCAATTATATCCACTGAAAGGGTGCCGGGAGTAAGGGTTATGGAATTGGCAAGGGCAAGCTTTCCCGCGTCAGTCTTCAAACGGGTCTTAACCTTAACTATCCCCGGGTTTATAGGGAGTTTAGGATTTATAACTCTCAGCGCCACATCCACATTTGCCTTTACCATTTCATAGAGAAAATAAAAAATATAAATAATGGCATATAGATACCGTTTTGGTTGAAGCCATTTTCTGGGTTCGGGACCGGCAACTCCGGGGGCAATAAGGCTGACTATTGCTGAAACAATAAGCCCTACAGCCAGTTCTTGAGGGTCAAAACTCTGGGTCATAATAACCCATAAAATAAAGAGAACGACGGTAGAAACAGCAACTTTCATTTCTTTGTCCCCCCTCGTCTATTGATCTTATATATAAGGTATTCTATTTCCGAGGCTATTTCCACAAAGCTGAGTTCAATGCCCCGTGGAATCCTGACTGAAGACAGGGCAAAACTTAAAACCCCCTTTACACCAAGTGAAGAAAGCTCGTCCACCATATCCTGCAGGCCCTCAGGTGGTATAGCAAGAACAGCTACATCCGGTCTGGTTTCTTTGATAACCTCCGAAAGCCGGGAAATGTGAAAAACCTTTATCCCATCAATTTCTATGCCGCACTTTTCCTCATTTTTATCAAAAGCTGCAACCACATCAAAGTACGGAATCTCGTCAAGATGTTTTAAAAGAGCCCTTCCCAGATTACCAGCTCCAACAATTATTACCTTCGTTCTGTTATGGATTCCTATAATCTTCTCTATAGCGGCAATAAGTTCTTTGGTTTTATATCCCCTGCCCTTTATCCCGAACTCTCCAAAATAGGAAAGGTCCTTCCTTACAAGGGAGCTTGAGATTCCACATCTGTTTGCTATATGGCTCGAAAGCACCATTTCCTCACCTGACGCAAGGGAATGCCTCAGGCAACGGAGGTAAATGCTCAATCTTCTTATGGTAGCTTCTGGAATAGTCATAAACACCACCTTGTTAAAGTTCTCACTTTCACAAGTCGCTATGATAACAAAAAAGCCCCACCTTTTCAACCATTTAACATAGAAATTTTATTACAGGGACAGCCTGATGAAAAGCTTCTCAGCGGGATTTTTTTATAATCTTTCTCCAATAAACATAGGAATAAATCAGAAGGAAGGTCGCGGCTCCGAGCAAAAGTGCAAGAAAATAGGGAATTACGATTTTTTCAGGAAATAACACGGCAGGAAAGAGAAGCAATCCTGTTATTATGAAAATCCACCCTCCAATCCTGTGGGTCTTTCTCCATACTTCCTCGTTTTCCAGTGTCCAGGGTGTCCTTATACCAACAAAGTAGTTAGGCTTCAGGGTGGGAAGGTAATTTCCCATTCCTATAAACAGCAATCCAAACACTACCATTACTGATTTATTGATGGAAAAACCCTTTAAATAAAAGAAGGGCATCAGCGCAACCATTATAGGAACGAGCCAGATTACAGTAAAAATAAGATGGTACCCCCTTGAACCCCATAGATTTCGCCTCTTGGGATCAATTCTGGGAACAAGCACATAGAGCAATAGCATAAATAAAATCAATCCGGCATTTATAAGGAAATGTTCAAGACTTGAGCCCCACCTATCCGGACGTCCAGCGGCATTAAAGTGCAATGGTATTCTCTTCGGCAGAACAAGATACAATACCCAGTTCAAAGCAAATGCTATGGTTGCCAGGAAAAAATTAATTATCATTTTTCCTCCTTTAAGTATCTCGTAGCATATTTTATTAACTCCTGAAAAACTGTGAGTTCCAGTGAACAAAGGACTTCTTTTCCCTTCTTATCACAGGAAATTACCCCGGCCCTTCTCAATATATTTAAATGATGGGTTATAGTTGGGCGGGAAAGACCGAGTTCGTCTGCCAGACCGGAAGGACTCCAATCCCTGTCCTTCATCAATTCTATTATTTTCAATCTCACCGGATCCGAAAAAACCACGAAAAGTTCCTTTATTCCCATAACAACTCCTAAAGTTCGATAGTTTTAAAATTGTCTAATTATATTTTAAAACCTTTTTCCGTCATTTCAAGTTCTGGAATTTGTTGTACTTGCCTGGATTTTTCCGCAAAAATAAAAAATGCCCGGCACCGACCTACTTTCCCACACCCTCGCGGGTGCAGTATCATCGGCCCTGGAGGGCTTAACTTCCGGGTTCGGAATGGAAACCGGGTGTTTCCCCTCCGGTATGGGCACCGGGCAAAATTAATGCAATCTATATTATATTAATCCCTGAGAACTTACTACTGCTGCAAGGTTTTGCCATGGGAGGCCCCGCGACAAGCCGCACGGCCGATTAGGAGCGGTCAGCTAAACGCCTTACGGCGCTTACACCTCCGCCCTATATACCTCGTAGTCTTCGAGGAGCCTTTAGGTCCCGTCCGAGAAACTCGAACGGGAACGGGAGACCTCATCTTGGGAAGGGCTTCCCGCTTAGATGCCTTCAGCGGTTATCCCTTGCGGACGTGGCTACCCAGCGCCATACCCCTGGC
>JAMOUL010000275.1 GCA_027062035.1 Candidatus Aminicenantota bacterium
ATTGAAAACATCCGGCTGAAGCTGCTTTATTATCTGCATCGCCTCAAATAGAGCTCCCGGACACCCACCCCAGCAATAATCTGTAACTTCGGGTTCAGGTGGCGGACCAGGGTAAATATTGAGATTACTTTTTCCATTGAATATTCTGTCTATCCTATCCAGGGTTAACCTGAAACCCTTTGCGCGCTCCATGGCCTCCTCAAGGGAAACATCCCCTGTTATTTCTATTTCATCAAGATCTATTGGACCATAGCCCTTTTCGTGTGCAATCCTGATATGCTCTACATCTTCAGGAGAAAGGCCTGCTATATGAGTACTCACAGCATCCACCGCCACCTGATTTGTTCCCATTATTATCAACCCCAGAGGAAAGGGATCGGGTGTTAGCATGGTTCTTTCCCCTGCCACTATCCCATCGATGGCAATAAAATCAGAAGACCTCACCTGGTACAGGTCAACAATCTTTCTCTCCAGCATATAATCGTGGTCCATCAGTCTGTGTCTGTCATCCTGTATACCTATGTAGTTCTTTAGGGAAAAGGTTACCTTTGTCCATGGATGGGCTTTGAATTTGGGAAGATTTACAAAGTAGTCGGCCTCAACAACTGGTTCAGGCACAAAAATTCTATCCCGGAGGGAATAGGAACCAAGCCTGACTTCCACCGAATCCTCCTCATCGAAATAATGAACCTTTACCCTTTGACGCCTGAGAACCTTCCTGTATCCTGCCTCAAAGAAGGCGTATCTGGTGGGAATGGTTATTCCGCATTTTTCCCCGACTTCCAGGGATTTCACTTCTTCGCCTCTGGCCTTCAGTGCCAGGATCATACCTTCAAGAAATTCCGGCCTTGTATAGGCATTGCGGAAAAATTTCCTGTGGGCAATAACAACATTGGGTTTTATAAGAACCCTGCCCCGTGGCCTTGCCCCAAGTTCCTCCATTCCCTCACCAATTATCCCGGCAATCCTTTCAGGATTATACTCTCTGCAATTTCTGATAATTACTTTATATTTCATCTAAACCGACCCTTCAGGCTCAGTTTAGAAAAATATGAATTATCCTGTCAAGGAAAGTTTAAAGGGCAGAATTATTATACCTGTGGGTAGGTACGTTTCCGGATTATAGCGTTAATAGGCCAATCTGAACTGAGATTTTATTCCTTTACAATAAAGGTAATCTTCATAAGAACCCGGTATTCAGCGATGTTTCCTCTATCGTCAAGAACTACTTCCTGTTCTTTTATCCACGCAGAGCGGACACCCTCAATGGTCTTTCTGGTACGGGCAATACCTTCCTTTATTGCATCCTCAAAGCTCTTTTTAGAAGAGGCCTTAACCTCAATAATTTTAACTACCGACATTTAACACCTCCTTTTCTACTATAATTGTACGCCATAAAAACCGCTACTGCAAACTATAGAAATCAAACGGAAAAAACCCTATCTTTTCTGATACCCCTTCTTTCTAAAGGTTATCTGGCTCTGTGCCAGTATTTGCCCGATACGGGCACCAAGCTTAAACAGATTGGATGTTTTATCAGGAACCGAAGAGCAAACAGTCTTAATACCCATTTTTGACTTTGAAATGGATATCTTCTCAAGCACCGGCGAATTGAAAAATCTGAAATCCTCTGGAAGGCCGTATTCCCTCACCCATCCGTTTTTATCCCTCTGCCACAATGCCTCTTCCACAA
>JAMOUL010000276.1 GCA_027062035.1 Candidatus Aminicenantota bacterium
GATGGCGGCCTCAAGGGGAACTGTCCCGGAGGCAGAGACAATGACCTTTGAGTACGCCATTGCTGAATACCGGTTTTCGAAGATGGGATTAAATGGGGTGAGGTCGTATTTTTTTATCTCTTCCCTCACGCTGGGGGCAACAGGAAGGAGTACCTCCAGTCCGTAACGTTTCCTTATGGCCTCTGCAAAGGTTTTAAGAGTTGTCATGTGATAGTGAAGTTCCTGAGGACGGCTTCCGGGGAGGACCGCAATGTAGTCACTGTGTATCCAGTATTTTTTCCTGAAATCCTCCTCTGAAAGCTCAGGCTTTACGATTTCGAAGAGGGGATGGCCAACGAACTTATGGGGAACCCCCCATTTGCTGTAGATCTCCTGTTCGAAGGGGAAGATGAGAAGTTCAAGGTCTACCAGCCGCTTTATCTTCTTCATCCTTCCCTCTCTCCATGCCCACACCGTTGGGCTTATGAAGTGAATTACGGGTATATTAAGCCTCTTTTTTACCCTTTCTGCCAGGCGGAAATGGAAGTCCGGAAAGTCCACCAGGAAAAGCAGTGCGGGTTTTCTCCTTACGATTTCCTCCTCCAGGAAGTCGAGCATCCTTTTTATTTCCCTGAGCTTCGGGATTATTTCAAAAATTCCCCCTATCTGGAGCCTTTCCATGGGAAGGATTATCTCTGCCCCTGCCCTTTTCAGGTTTTCTCCGCCGACACCAAAGCCCTTAACTCCCAGCTTTTCAAAAACAAGGGATGCGTGGAGTTCTGCTGAAAGCTCCGCCGCCGAGACAAAAATCAACCTTTCCAATAGACCACCTTTGGTTTCTTTTCTGCACCAATGGGTATTATGAATAGCCAGTTTTTGTAATCTGTCTCACCGTTGTAGGTCAGGATGGATGATCCCTCTGCCCGGGGAGCAACCCCGATTATTGCGGGATTTTTGTACTTCGGCAGGTCCTGTTCCTTTACCAGTATAACGTACTTTGCATTGGGAACCCCGGGCTTCATCACAAGGTACCAGTAGCCATCCTTTGATAGGGGGTCCTTCCAGTGCCTTCTTATGAACTTTTCCTTTACAAGGACGTCCAGGTCCCTGGGGAAGGTTCCCGGGTGCTTCAGCATGTACATCTGAATGCCCTTAACTATCCTTGTTCCTCTGAATATCGTCTCCTTCTCCAGAGCCCTTTTAAGCACGGTCTGCCATACAGGGATGGCAACAGCAAGCGACAGGGTCAGTATAAAAACCATAAAGACAATGGTCAGATATGTGAAGCCTCTGTTTTTTACCATTCGTTGTAGGGGGTCCCGTTAAGGGAGATTTTGTTTGAGCCGCTTTTTACGTCCACTATGCCGGGCTGTTTTCCTTCGGCAATTTCCTCCAGGGTAAGCTCCTCCTCCACCTCAACCCATGTGTCCCTTGAACCTGTTATGGGATCAATGGGTATGGCCTGGAGGTATTTTTCATCCACCAGTTCCTGGAGGGAATAGGGGTACCTTCCCTTGTCAAGTTTGAATTGCTGGATCAGTTTTCTCATCTGGAAAAGGTCCTCCTTGAGGGTGGCTTCCTTTGCCCGGCGAATGGATTCCCTGTAATTGGGGATGGCAATGGAGGCGAGGATTCCAATTATCGAAAGGACCACCAGAAGTTCAAGCAGGGTGAATCCCCTGTCACCATTTTTTGTACGGAATCCCATTTA
>JAMOUL010000277.1 GCA_027062035.1 Candidatus Aminicenantota bacterium
ACCATCCTTTCTCTCCATTTTAGATAAAACAACGCTCGGAAAACTGGGATTTCTGGACGAAATTGCCCTTGCCCTCATAGCTCTGGCCGCAGGGGCAAAGGTTGACCTTTTAAAGGCGAAAAAACTATGGAAGGATATAACGGGGATAATCGCTCTGCAAATAATATTTGCTTTCATCGCAGTAGGAATGGGAATGCCTGCCCTCTTGAAGCTCATGAACATTTCTCCTCCCTCTAAAACCTCCCTTCTGATTTTCCTGGTCCTCGCCACCGCTGCTGTTGCAAAATCACCTGCCACCACCATTGCAATAATACTGGAAACAAAGGCAGAGGGCAGCTTCACTGACACTATCATAGGAGTGACTATAATAAAGGATATAATAATTATTTTTCTTTTTACCTTTGTTATTGCCATTCTTTCTTCGGGGAAAAACCTTCAATTCTCCACATTCTCCACCCTCTCCCTTGAGATACTCAACTCCATTGTCCTGGGAGGAATATTTGCAGGAATAATAATCGCATATTTTAAACTCTTCAGGGGAGGCAGAATTCCATTTATCCTGGGCATTTCCTTTCTCATCTCCGCGGTGGCCCACCATTTCCACTTCCATTCCCTGCTGAGCTGTATGGTCGCCGGAATTGCCATTAAAAATTTATCCTCAATGGGGGAAGCCTTTATGAAATCGGTGGAAGAAAGTTCCCTGCCCATATTGATCGTCTTCTTCTCCATCTCAGGGGCCTCTCTGGACTTCTCCATCCTGAAGTTAATCTATCCTGCCGCGATATTCTTTGTAATAATAAGGATCGTCTCCCTCTACTTTTCCACATACCTCGGGGCAAGGGACCCCAGGGTAAAAAAATATGGATGGATGGGTTTTGTGGCTCAGGCCGGACTTACACTTGGCTTTGCAAGCCTTATAGGGACCAGCTTTCCCAAGTACGGCCCTCTTTTAAAAAACCTTATAGTATCTGCAGTCATCATCACCACTATAATAGGGCCTCCTCTGTTTAACTACTCGCTGAAAAAAGCAGGGGAAGCTAAATAATTCCCTTTACCTTTATGTTTTTCTCTATGCGCAGCGTGGTTTTTCCAATTCCGTCCACTATATCAACCTCTATCCTGTACAAACCGATTCTCACCCCTTTGGAAAGACCGAACTTTGTCTTAAATCCGAGATAGGGAGGCAATTCCTTCAGTGTGGTCTTCGTGTTAACCACTTCTCTCTGATGTATTAAGTCCCCATCGCTGGTGTAAACCTTGAGGATCTCTGCTACCCTTATCTCGTATCCCTTATCTGTCTTTCTGTACCCAAACCCAACGATCTCAATATAGAACTTCACAACGTCTCCCTGATGATAAACATTGGAGTCGCGCTTTATCATTTTTCCGTCCTTCTCCTCGTAAAAAAAGAAATCCTTCAGTTTCATTTCCTGGGGTTGCTTCCCTGAAGAACAGAAAGGGAGAAGAAACGCAACCACAAATACCAGTGCATATAATCTTTTCATAATTACCTCCTCTATTTTTCGCTTATTTCCATAACCCTCTTCATAAAATCTCCCATGGAAAGAACTCCGAGTATTCTTTTATGATCAAGAGGGTCCAGCACAGGAAGAATGTCGGTGGGACTATCTGCCAGTCTGGTTATTGCTATACTCAGCGGCATCTCAGGATGAAGATGGGATACATTCTCCACCACAAGCTCTCTTACCTTTCTATCCCCTTCCCCCTTCACAAAGGCCCGTCTTATCGAAGACCCTGTGACCATGCCGATGTAGTTTCCATTGGCGTCAAGAACAGGATACGAGGAAAAGGGAAGAAGGGAAAGAATTTCATTAACCTCCCTTACAGTAAAATCTGCAGGAATAGCATCATAATCTATCCTCATAATATCCTTTACCAGAATCTCCTCCAGAATTCCTCCTGCTTCTTTGGGTATAAGTGTTCCATCCTCAACCATAACCGCCTCTGTAGCAGAGTAACTGTATAAAAAGGAAGAAAAGGTATAACTAACGCCTGTGGCGAGCATAAGTGGAAATAGTATAGCGCTATTCATCTTCGTAAGCTCAAGGATAAGCAAAAAAGCCGTCAGGGGAACCCTGAAGGCTCCTCCGAAAAAGGCTCCCATACCCACTATGGCATAGGCACCTGCACTCGCTATTGGAATTGGAAAGAGGAGGGAAAATATCTTCCAGACCAGGATCCCTGAAAAGGCTCCGAGGAAAAAGGCCGGCGCATACATGCCTCCGCTTGCATCAGAACCAATGGATAGTGATGTTAACAAAAGTTTCACAACAAGCAGAGAGGCTATTATTTCAATGCTGGAATTCAGGTTCATATACTCGGTTATTGTTTCATAGCCGGTTCCCATGGCCTGCGGGAAAAACAGGGCCGCTGCTGAAATAATCAATCCAACTGCGGCGAGCCTTATCTCCATTGGAAGAGGGTGCTTTTTGAAAAACCTCTTTACTGCAACTGTAAGTTTTACGAACAGAACAGAAATTGGGGCTATAAATAACCCGAGAAATGCATAGTAAATAAGCTCATATGGAGAAAGGAGTTTAAACTGGGGGATGGAAAACATAAGAAGATGGCCTGCCATTCCCTGTTGTACTGCAGCAGCCAGGACTGTTGCTATAAATGATGCACCCACGATCCTGGCGCTGAAGTTTCCCAGTATTTCCTCAAGCATGTAAGTGACCCCTGCCATGGGGGCAAAGAATGCAGCAGCTATTCCGCTGCCGGCTCCGATGCTCACCAGCACCCTTGTATTTTTGGAAGAAAGATGGAATGTTTTTCCCAGAAAAGAGCCAACACCTGCTCCGAGCTTTACCGATGGTCCCTCTGGACCCAGGGAAAAACCACTTCCCACATTCAGTGCGCTGGCAATAAACCGGAAAAATGTAACCTTCGAAGGAATATTACCACCGTGATAGGAAAGCATCCTTTTAACATAACCCACTCCACCGCCCTTCACTTCCTTGCAAAGCCTTATTATTCCTCCTACAACCAATCCACCAATGACCGGACTGAATATCCACAGTCCACCCCTCATGTAAGTGTGTCGGGCTATAAAATGGATACTCGCTCTAAAAAGGGCGGCCACCACCCCTACGAGAAGGCCCAGGACTATTATTAACAGTATCAAAAGCTGGTCTTCTTTTATATAAATTTTCTTTAATAATTCTTTAACTTTTCCTAAAAACATTTTCTATAACCCTTTTTAACTCTTCATTCATAAGCGAAGCAGAGGGAAAATCCCTGGGATTAAGGGGAGGAAGAAACTCCACCCTCACCTCACCTGGTCTGGGGATTCTGTCCTGGCGGGACATAACTTCGTATCCCCCCTTTATTACCACCGGCACAACAGGAACACCTGTCCTTTTAGAAAGCCTGCACACTCCTTCCTTGAACCTCCCGAGCTTACCGGTATGGGTCCTGGTACCCTCAGGAAAGATTAACAGCGGAAAACCTTTCATTAACAACTCCTCTCCCCTTCTGAAGGCGAGGGATGCCTTTACGGCGCTTCCCCTGTCCACAGGAACGAAATTGGCAAGGGCAAGGGCCTGACCTATTATGGGAAGATAAAATACCCCTTTCTTTGCCATTGCCTTCAAAGGATGTGGAACAATCATAAGAAGAACTGGAGGATCAATATAGCTGGTGTGGTTTGGAGCCAGGATATATGGAGGGGGTGGTAGATTTTCCAGCCCTCTGGTTACAACCTTTATTCCGAGCAACCAGAAGGACACTTTCCAGAACACATCATATGTGGAATATAAAATACCTTCATTTTTCGTTATAAATGCGATCAGAAGAACAGGAAGAATTATAAACAGATGAAAAATAAGAGTGAAAAATAAAAATAAAAGAAATCTTACATATCTCACTTCTGTACCGTGGCCGCGTGGGATGGATTGGTAGATATTATCTTCTTAGCCTTTATTTTGAGAAAAGCGCTTCCAAGAAAATACCCCAGAAGAAGGAGTAAAACAAAAATTAAAGCAATAATATCCACTTTCCTGAAAATTCCTATTTTTTTCACGGTTCTGGTTATGCTTTCCTCAAAAATTTCTTCCCTGGGCATTTTTATAACTATAACGGTAATATTATCGCCCCCGCCCCTTTCATTGGCGAGCTTTATAAATCTATCCACAGCAGCTTCAGCGGAAAGGTTATTGGCAATATTTTTTATTTCTTCCTCTTCTATATAGTCTGTGAGTCCGTCTGTGCATAAGACCAGAGCATCCCCTTCCTTCAGGGTGAAAGGTCCCACCAGTTGTGGTTTTATTTCTCCATAGACTCCAACCGACTGATATAAAATATTACGTTTGGGATGGTGCCTGGCCTCTTCGACGGATATGGCGCCCTCTCTGAGAAGTTTTTCCACAAGCGAATGATCAAGAGTCAGCTTTGTAATCCTGGCTTTGTCTATTTTATATGCCCTGCTATCCCCAACATGGACTATGTATCCCTTATTTCCCTTAATATAAAGAACAGTCAGGGTGGTGCCCATTCCTGCCCGGTGGGGGTCAAGGGAACCCTCCGCATATATTTTTCTATTGGCATCTTCAAATAATCTCTTCAGTAAAGGGAAGGGATTTTTCCTGTTTCCTTCCTTTACCCCCTTTTTTATAATGTCGCATGCCATCTGGCTTGCAATTTCCCCGGCAAGATGTCCCCCCATCCCGTCTGCTACCACAAAAAGGTACTCATCTTCTCCAAGCTTCTCTATAAGGAAGCTGTCTTCGTTTTTCTTTCTTACCTTTCCTCTGTCGCTTTTGCCACTGTACGCGATGTTCATAACTAAATTTTAATCCATCATAAGTTTAAGTCAAACATATTAACATTTTCCTTATAAATAAATGATTCATAATGTATTATTTTACTCATGAAGGAAGTATCAAACCGTTTTTTCCTGCTGGACCCCCTGGAGGCACTTCCCCTTATTCTGGGAAAAATTCTCCTTGTTAATAACACAGGGGGAAGAATCGTGGAAGCAGAGGCTTATCTGGGGGAAACCGATCCCGGGTCCTTTGCCTATAAAGGAAGAAAGGGGGTAAAGAGGGATGCATTGTACAGACCCCCTGGAACAGCCTTTGTGTACAAAACACACGGACATAGCCTTCTAAATATCATATTTATGGAGGAAGAAAAACCGGGAGCAATCCTTATCCGGGCACTTGAACCCCTCTATGGCATAGAAGAAATGAAATCCAGGAGAGGAAAAAGCAGGGAAAAAGATCTGTGTTCGGGTCCAGGTAAGTTAACCAGCGCTCTTGGAATTACCGTTGAAATGGACGGGACAAAAATAAATTCCGGTCCCATAAAACTCATGGAAGGAAATTTAAGGGATGGTGAAAGGATAGGATTTTCCGGAAGGATCGGAATCAGGGAAGGCGCTGAATTGCCCTACAGGGCATTTATAATAAATTCAAAATTTCTGAGCCGACGAGGGGATTCGAACCCCTGACCTGCTGATTACGAATCAGCTGCTCTACCGGTTGAGCTACGTCGGCCTGGGGTAAAATTATAACATATGAGAAAGATAGTTAATGATTTACCTTATCAGGTTAACCAGCGAGCTTTCCTGGCTCTTCTGGGATTTAAAACTGGAAAAAGCACCATAACAGAAACCATGTACAGAAGGATGGAAAGGGCAGTCGAAAGGGCCAGAAATGTTATAGTGCCCAGGGGTGTTTATGCTCTTTACCGCATAGAGCAGGTGCTTGAGGAAATGGTGGTACTTGAGAAAAATCTTCTTCTACAGGGAAAATCCATATCAAAGCACTGTAAGGGATTCTCCCATGTTTACCTCATGGCAGTAACCATTGGCAGCGAAATCGATCGGTTAATCGAAGAATCGCCTGTGGAGGAAGCAATGATAATAGATGCGTACGGCTCTGAGGCAGTAGAAGGGGCGGCTGAATCCCTCAATAAAGGCATAGAAAGGGAATCGGTCCATTTCGGATTGTTCAGGTTTAACTGGAGATTTTCCCCGGGTTATGGAGACCTTCCTCTCGAGACAAATATTCTTTTTGAAAGGGCACTGGAAATGGAAGAAATCGGCATAAGGGTTATGGAGAATCTATCTCTTTCTCCAAGAAAATCCATTACTGCTATAATTCCTGCAGGAGGGTAAGTTGATTAAGAAACTTCTTGAATTTCTCTTTGAGAACTCAAAGATCGAACCCACCATGGACCCGGCCCGGGTGGGGGTAAATTTTCAAAACGTGGAATTTACCAGCGGAGGGAGAACCTTGAGGGGCTGGCTTATAGAAGGCGAAGGCCCGACTCTTATAATGAGCCACGGGTGGGGAGCAAATTCACAGGTCTTCATACCTCTCATTCAGCATCTTGCTCCTGCGGGCTACAGGATTCTTGCCTTTGACGCTTCCAATCACGGTAGAAGCCAGAATTACCATCCAACAACAATACGAACCTTTGTGGAGGATATCCAATCAGCTATAAATTTCATGGGCGATTCTCCTGTACTGATAGGTCACTCAATGGGGGCTGCTTCTTCCCTGATAGCCGGGAACATGGAGGAAAGCGTGAGGGCCATTGTGGCTATAGCCCCATTCTGTTCCACCCCTGAAATCATAAAAAACAGAATGGGAACGCTGGTTCCAGATTCCCTCAAGAAAAAGGTCCTGGAAGAGCTGGAAAGGATTGCAGGAGTAAACCTCGAAGAGTTCTCGCCCTGCAGCTTCGTGTGCAAAAGAAAGCTTCCTATACTCATTGTTCATGGGCAAATAGATGAAACTGTGCCATATGAGGATGCCCTAAGGATAAAAAGGAAATGCCCTGACATAGAAGTCGAAATAATACCGGACGAGGACCACATGAGCGTCCTCGTTAATAAACAGGCTTTAAGGAGGATAGAAAAATTTCTGGAACAGATAACTGGCTGAAGGAATACGGAAAGTTTTTAAAGGAAATATCAGGGGATTTTACTACACTCCCCAGACGGTCCAGGCTCGAGGAAATAGCAGAGGAAATCGCCAGGTGCAGGAAATGTCCCCTCTGGCAAAGCAGAAGAAATCCGGTGCCAGGAGAAGGTAATCCCTTTGCCAGAATATTCTTTGTGGGAGAAGCACCGGGTGCCACAGAGGACGCTACCGGCAGACCCTTTGTTGGAAGAGCAGGTGAGCTCCTAACAAGGATAATAAAGGCCATGGGATTTTCCCGGAAGGAGGTATTCATCGGTAACATACTGAAATGCAGACCTCCTGGAAACAGAACTCCAACAGAAGAGGAGCAGAAAACCTGCTTCCCCTATCTGGAACGCCAGATAGAAATTATCAAACCCGATGTCCTCATAGCACTGGGAAGGGTGGCTGCCGTGAACCTTACTGGAAAGAAAACTTCGCTTTCCTCCATGAGGGGAGAAGTGCACCATTTCAGGGGAATCCCTGTTGTGGTAACCTATCATCCCTCCTATTTGCTACAGAGGGGAGAACCAAAGGAGTTAAAAAAACTTGTCTGGGCGGATATGAAACTGGCACTGAGGATCCTGAATGGAGAAATATAAGAAATACAGTAAATACCTGAAGGAAAAATACGGGGCACGCGTTCACAGGATACCACTGCAGGCCGGTTTTTATTGCCCCAACAGGGATGGGCGTATATCTTCCAAGGGGTGTATCTTCTGTGATATCTATGGCTCTGGACCCACCACATTCACCCCTCCCCCCATAAAGGAACAGATACAGAGGGGAATAGAATGGGCAAAGAAAAGGTATGGGGCCAGGTATTTTATAGCCTATTTTCAGGCCTTTACCAATACATATAACGCCCCTGAGGTAGTGGAAGAAAGGCTGCGGCAGGCCCTTCCGTTCAAGGAGGTGGTTGAAATATCCCTGGGCACGAGACCGGATTGCCTTCCTGAACCCATCCTGGATGTGCTGGAAAGGATAGCGGAACATAGGGAACTCTGGGTGGAGATAGGCCTTGAAAGTTCTCATCTTAAAAGCCTTATATGGATGAGACGGGGACATACTCTGGCCGATTTTATAGATGCAGTATTGCGCACGAAAAAGAGGAGGGGCATAAAAATCGGTGCCCATGTAATTATCGGGATACCGGGGGAAAGCCGAAGGGAAATTGTGGAAACAGCAAGGATAATATCCTCCCTTCCGATAGACGCAGTAAAAATTCATCCCCTGCATGTTCTCAGGAACACTGACCTGGAAAAGCTTTATGAAGCCGGCAAACTGAAGCTGCTTACAATGGAACAATTTGTTTCCCTTGCAGTGGATTTTATCGAAAACCTGAGGGAGGACATCATCCTGATGAGGATTTCTGGCGAGAGAACAAAGGAACTCTTCGTTGCCCCTGAATGGGCATTAAAAAAACAGGAGGTTTTACAGCATATAGAAGAAGAGTTCGAGAGACGGGGAACGCATCAGGGTTCAAAATTAAAACTGGGCCTTTCCGGAGACGAGTGTGTGCCCTACAAAGAGCCCATTAAACTTGAAAAAAACTGAGCTTATTGGTAATATGGCAGAGGAGGTAAAGGATGAAGTATTACGAATTTGTAGTAGAAGCACCATTACTTTTAACAAAGGGTTTCGTTCTCGGATGGCTGAGAGGAAAGGGCGTGGAGGACTGCGTTTACTTCAGTAAGGTCCTGGGAATAGAAAGGTCCACTCTGTCCGATGCTCTCAGGGAATGGTTTGGACTGGAAAACCTCACCCATTTTGTGGTTCGCTCTGACGTAAAGGATGAATTAAAGGCTTCTATAGAAAGATGTTCTGACAGGCTCGGGATGAAAATCCGCTCCATTAAGCCTGTGGACAGGGCCATAATTGAGTTTTCCTTCTCCATATATAACAGGGAAATAGCAAACAGGTTGAAGGAATTGATTAAAAAGATTCCTGCTGAGTACATAAAGAAACAGGAAGAAAAGGAAACCTATGATGAATCTGCCGCTCAGGCAGAGATGTATGCTCCCCTTCACCCCTATGTTTACGAAGGGGAATATGTGATAGAAGGACCCTTTGAGGATTTAATAGATTTCTACAAAGAACTGAGGGAAATACCTCAGGTAAACGAAAAACCACTTAAGTTAACCTTTGCCTGAGGAGTCTTCCAGTAGGTCTTCCGGTAAAAGTCCGAGGCGGATTTTCATCCTGCAGACAGAACAGAGACCTCCGGCTGTTGTGGGATAACCGCATACCTTACACGGTGAGGGTGTTTCCCTATCTTCGGATTTAAAGCGGTCCTGTATGGAATAAAACCCCTTCAGGAACCTGAATCTTATACCCATCATGCCAAGTTCCATCTGTCTCATTATATTCTTGTAAAAAATTGAGGTTGCGCCCCGGGATAGAGGACAGCGTTCATCGTAGTAATCTATCCCGCGCATAAAGGCGTAGGCTGCTGTTTCCCTCTCGCTGAGATATATAAGGGGTTTTACCTTTCTTGAAAAGCCGTGCTCTGCCGGAAGCACCGGGCTCTGATGAGCAAGATATTCCTCCTTCCAGTTGAAGACGTTTCCCATAAGGAATGCCACCTCATCGTCCATGTTATGTCCTGTGGCAATTACATCATAGTCCTTTGCGGCCTGTTCCATGTAATATCTCTTCAGCCTTCCGCAAAGCTTACATGCAGGTTCCCGAAGCCTTTTTGTAATTTCCGGGAGGGTCATTCCGAAGACCCTCTCAAGCTCCTCTATTTTCAGAGGCAGGCCCCTTTCCTCTGCGAACTTCTCCACCCTTTCTCTGCTTCTTGCAGAATGGCCATTTATTCCAAGGTCCAGGAAAAAGCCGGCGGTATTGTACCCCAGGGAGTGCAGAGCATCCCAGAGGGAAAGGCTGTCCTTTCCCCCGGAGACCGCCACGAGGATACGGTCCTCGCGGGAAAACATTTTAAAATCCTTTACCGCCTTCTTCACCCTCCTCAGAAAAAACTCAATGTAGTGTTCCCTGCAGAGGGCAAGGTTGTACTGGGGAAGATAAATCTCAGCCTTTCCTTTACAAATTCTGCACTTCATCCTGATTTTATTCTAACATGGGAAGAGGCGTTATTTGCGTGTATGCGTTATTGCGTGTACGCGTTATTGTGTTCAGCCAGTTTCTATGCAGTATAAAAAACTTCTTCTACATCCATCTCACAAGCATTGTATTGAGCTTCACCATTCTTATGGCAGGCACACCAGTTCATGCAATCATAAGGTATTTTCTGAAATCCTTATAGATTCTGTCTGCAAAAACATTTGTCTGAAAAAGCACAATTATCATTGTAATTATCAATATCGCTCTGTAAGCTCTGTTAAGAAAGTGCTGAAAAGTTGACAGTTACGAAGTGCTGTAACTGTTCTTACGGCTTGAGTCTATGCTCGTGAACTAACCTCATAAATTTGTTATTCCTCAGGGAAAAGGTCCGGAAAAGAGCATAATTTTTCCGCTTCTGAAGTAATCGGCTTCAAGGGGACCTCTTTCCTCCAGTGCGGAAAAGGAAGTGAAGGAGCGGAGGACAATTGAGGGGAAAGAGACGGTTTTTTAAAGCTCCAGGAAAGTCTCTGATGAGTTTCCTTCGCCTCTCCCGTCAAGGAGAAGAACTTTAAGAGAAGGGCTGGGCTTGAGAAAGGAAAACGCCTCCCTGTGGGAGATGGCTATTATTATCCGGTCCTTAAACAGACGATATACCCTTTCCTCTATCTCCTTCTGAAGTGAAGGAGGAAGAGAAGAGCCAGCCTCGTCAAGGATTATGACATCCGGCTTCTTTACAATCGCCCTGGCTATAGCTAAACGCTGTCGCTCGCCCGCAGAAAGGGCGAGCCCCCTCTCTCCTACCACCGTGGAAAATCCTTCTGGAAGGCCCTCTATAAATTCAAGGGCCCCTGAAAGGCGGGCCGCCTCCTCAATCTCCTTCCTCCCTGCCCCAACCCTCCCAAAGGAGACATTCCTCTCCACTGTATCGTCAAATAAAAAAAGATCCTGAGAGACATAACCTACCCTCTCTCGAAGCCACTTTAAATCCAGTTCCTTAAGCAGCACTCCATTGTAAAGTATTTCCCCTCCCTGAGGCCTGTAAAGACCAAGGAGAAGTTTTACAAGGGTGCTCTTTCCCGCACCTGAGGGGCCTCTTATGAGGAGTACCTCTCCCCTTTTTACCTTAAAGTTCAGACCATAAAGCAAAGGTTTTCTCCCATCGTAGCTGAAGCTCAACCCCCTCACCTCTATCTCTTCTATCCTGCCGGGTCTCTTCGCCCCTCTCTCCTCAGGCATAACCCTCAAAAGCTCCTTTACCCTTTCCCACGCCGCACGGGCATGCTGTATCATTACGGAAAAGGAAGATATCCTCTGAGACGGTCCATACAGGTAATACAAATACCCCTGAAATGCGAATAGCGTTCCTATGGTCATGGCTCCCGAAAGTATTTCTTTTATTCCGAAGTATAAAAGCATCCCTTCCCCGACATAGGAAAGTGCCATTGTTATGCTCTGGTTCTTGTAAACGACAAGGTTCTGCTTTATGCTTTTTTCCATGAATTTTCTAAGTGAAGAACTGGCCTTCTCTTTGCACTCCTCTTCCTTTGCATTTTCCTTCACCTGCCCTATTCCCATAAATATGTCGGATAATGTCTTCTCTACCTTAGCATTCTCCTGCATGACCCGTGTAGTGACATCTTTATACTTCCTTGCCCAGTAAAGGGAATTTCCTATGAAAAATGGAACCGGCAAAAGGCATATAAGGGTGAGGGATGGGTTGAGCTTAAGGAGAATGACAATTCCTATGAGAAACCTTAGAATGTCCGTTGCTGCAAGAGCTAAGGAATGGGAGAAAAGAACCTGCAGCCCCTCTGTATCCCTTCTTATCCTTGAGAGAAGCTCTCCTGTCTGGGTGGAGGAGAAAAAGCTGAGGGGGTAGGAGAGAACCCTTCCTACAAGTTCGCTCTGCATGTCGGTGATTATATGCCGCTGGGCTTTGAAGAAGAGAAGGTCTTTGAGGTAGGAGATGAGAACAAAGGAGAAGGCAAAGCCTCCAAAGGCTGCAATGGCTATGGGGAGAAACTCCGTCCTCCCTTTACCTATTACTTTATCTATGGCAAATTTCGAGATTAAAGGAAGAGGAGAGGAAAGGAGGGTTACTATTATTGTAAGAAAAACGGGGAATAAAAGTCTTTTATAAGAACCTTTTAAGGAAAGCACTCTTTTCCCCTGAGTTAATTATTCTATTATAAAATCATGAAGCTCCCATTCATCATTCTTGTTAAGAGTGAAATAATAATACCTGTTATCTTTGATATCAGTTAAAAAGCCTTTCATATTGTCCCTAAGACTATAAATTGGGAGCATAACAGTCTTTTTAAAATTGCCTTTTTCATCTAGTATTAATACTTTTTGAAGTTTATTTTTTAGATCGATATCCCAAGTAAAGACATAGATTTTTCCATCTCTCACGAGAAAATTCATATAGGGAGGATAGTATGTGGGAAAAATAAATCTGTAGTGCTCCATAATATTATTAAAACGGTTTTCTCCTACCCCTTTTTTAAGCAAATTTATATATGTGCTTTTTACAGTTTTTTCAACTCTCTGTTTCGGAGTGTTTTTCTTTATCTTATAAATCCTTTTACCCGAAAAATCAAAGATCTCTATAATAAAACCTTTCTCAGTATCTCCTATATAAATTTTTTTATTCCATATCTTAAAACCAAAATAAACCATTTTTTTTATCTCTAGCTTTTTCCTTCTAAATTTTTTCTTAATCTCTTTTTGTGCCAATACTTTCAAGGTTTTAAAGTCCTTATTTGTGATAATTATTTTTGCCTTTGCTATGACACCTTCCTTTATAAAGCCATAGTTTACTTTCTTGCAAACAAACTGGTCGTTAACAAAGGGAATGCAACGGGTATGATATGGCAAAATGATCTCTTTTTTGAATAATCCATTGAAATTAAAGTATAAAAGCTTTCCAGGAGCTTCTATAAGAATGTATTCAGGCAAAATATATAAATCATTAATATGTAAGGCTTCTCCCGGCCCCTGTCCTTTTTTGCCGAATTTTGATATAAACTTTCCTTTTAACTTATCGTAAATATATACAGTAGTTTTACCAATATCATAAATATAGATATAATCTTTTCCTATCCTTACCTTAGGCATAAGGAAAGGTCCTTTAAGAGTGATAAATTTCCCCGCATTTACAAATTGGAGAAGAAATAAAAATAAAAATATAGGTTTCATTACTCTATTAAATGCCATCTTCAATTAGCCTCCTTATGACCTTTAACTTCTTACTCAGATTCACCTTTTCTTCTTCAGAAAGTTTCTCCATCTTTTTAATTTTCTCGTTAATTCTAAAAGCCTCAAGCTTTGCAGATGCCAAAACCTGCAATTTGAAAGCCTCGCAGTGATAAGTAGTTCTTATCTCTGGATTTTTGTTTACCTCCCAATTAAAGCCCACGCATGTTGGACATGAAGGTAAAAGTATGCAGTTTACACATTTTTCGGGTAACCATCTCGTTTGAAAATTTGCCTCTTTAAAAGAAGGAGGAGGTTTTTTGCCAGAAATCCATGGCACAAATCTATGACATGGATATATTTTCCCATCCGTGTCCACCGCTATCATTCCATGTCCAGCTCCACAAAAACGATGCATTTTTTCCTTCTTGGAGAAAGCCAAATATTCTGGAAAAGAATTCAATAACGGATATGGTGGGTATAATTCAGGATGTTCCTTATAAAAATCTACTAATCTTTCAAGTTGGTTCTCAAGCTCTTTTAATAAACTCTTTCTTTTCTCTCCCTCTCCCCATATATCCTCAAAAACTAAATTGGCAGTAAAATTTATTCCCATCCTTTCTAATTCTATTACGCTTTCTGCTAAATATGGTATAGTCTCTGCGGTAATGGTCATTTTAGCCGGTTGATGTGGCCAATGGGTTAAGAAAAAGGACATATTTTTTCTTAGATCATCGTAAGAGTTATCCCTATTAATATTATGAGCTTCTCTCGTCCCGTCTAAACTGAATCCTACCTTTACTATTTCTTTATTCTTTTTCAACCATCCCTTCATTTCCTCTGTTAGAATGGTTCCATTGGTGCCTATAAAAAATACATATTTCATTTTCCAGCTTTGTGATTTAACCCATTCAACTATCCTTTTTATAGTTTCGAAGGCTAAAAAGGGTTCTCCCCCGAAAAATTGAATCTCAATATGAGAATATCCTTTCTTTTTTAACCCTTCTGAATTTAAGTTTTCCTTTAAAACTTCCTTTGCTGTTTTTAATGACATGAAATATGGAGGTGGTATAGGCTTATTTTCATAACAATATCTACATTTCAGGTTGCAAAGTCTGGTAATTGTAAGAATTATTGTGAACTTTTTGATTTTTTGTCCTTTTTGTTCTTTGAAGTCTAAAGCTGGCATTGGGTTTTCTTTTATTTAAGTGTGCAATCATATATAGCCAAAGTTCGGGTACAACTTTCAGAGCAAATCTCTTCACACCACCATGAACAGGTCACATGGCAATATCCTCCACAGCCTCCCTCTAACTTTTCCCCTTCTTCTTTATGCAAGATAAATTCATTAAACAAATCGAAAGCTTCACATATTTTCTCTCTTAAGGTCTCGGGTAATTGCAATCTCATAATCATCACGCACCTCCTTTTATTTTTCTTGCCCCTTCAGGGAATGGACCCCAAAGGAGCAATTATTATAAAGCAAATTCTATGCCAAATTTCCCTACCCTTTTTTCCCCTCTATAAGCCTTGTTAAGGAATAGCTAAATCATTGATGTTAGTCTATTTTCTAACTATTCTCCCTTATTTTCCACTATTTTACCTAAAAACCTTTTTTATAAGCCGTTTCTCTTGTGTTTGGTAATGATCTAACTTTCTTAGATAATAGCCTAACCTTTAAGGTTTAAGTTTATAATCATGAAGGAATGTCATAAACTTGTGATATTCTCCCTCCTCAAGGTTTAATAAACTGCACAGATTCTTCCATCTTCCTTCAGCACGAGCAAGTCCCTGGCGGAGAAATCCTTTAACCTGGGAGCGGTTAAGGTCCCTGGATAAAAAAGGCTTTTTTACTACATCCCAGAAGTTACCGCCTTCCTTTATCTTTCTCCAGAGAGCCTCTATTATGTCAGCAGGCTCCTGTGGATGGTTCTCTGCAGGAAGGATCTCCTTTATCTCTTCGAGGGAGATCTCCTGCGGACAGTCCATTTTCAGTCCAAGCCTTGTAAGAGCATTTATGAGCTGACGGCAGTTCCCTGGAAGGGGGTGGGAGAGTATGTAATCTATTGCTTCTCCAGTTAGTTCTCTCCCCTTAAGTAAAGGTCTATAATGCTCTATAAGCGCCTCGATATCCTCCTCCCTTTTGCGAAGAGGTGGTATTTTTATCCTGTGGACAGAAAGGCGGTAGTACAAATCTTTTCTGAACTTTCCTTCCTTTATCGCTTCTTCTACGTCTCTGTTCGTTGCAGCTATTATGCGAACATCCGCCTTCCTCCGTTTCGACTCCCCGAGCCTTCTGTACCTGCCGGTTTCTACAAAATCAAGAAGCTTTGCCTGAGCCTCAGCAGGCATTTCTGTTATCTCGTCAAGAAAGAGTGTTCCCCTGTCCGCTCTCTTGACAAGGCCTTCTCGCTCCTGCTTTGCGTCTGTGAATGCTCCCTTCGGTGTCCAAAGAATTCACTTTCAAACAGCGTGGGCTGAATCGAGGCGCAGTTTACGTAAACGAAGTCTCCCTCTCTTCCAGAGAGGCGATGTATCATCTCCGCTGCAATACCCTTTCCAACACCGGTCTCTCCTTCTATAAGAACAGGTGCATTGGTTCTCGCTGCCTCTTCTATATGTTTTCTTATCCACTCTGCCTCCCTGCTCGTTCCAGCAAAAAAGGAGCGGAGCATTTCTTTCTCTTTCTCTTTCTCTTTCTCTTTCTCTTTTTCAAACAGAAACAGCAGAAGTTTTCCAGCTCCCTTTAGCTCTCCTATCTCCTCCTGGCTGAAACTCCTCTTAGTCCCTGAGTCAAAGTAAAGATAACCAAAGGTGTTATCTTTATCCGATAAGGGAACTACCACTATAGATTGAAGCCTGTAGAAAACTCCGGTCTCAGGATTTCCTCTGGAGAGTATATCTGAAAATACAACAGGCTCTTCTCTCTCCATGCATCTTTCCACTGCAGTTTTGCTGTGAGGGCGCTCTGGACCACTTCGCCACAGCTCTTCCCCCTCGCGGCTAAGAAGTACCATAAGTTCCACATTGTAAGAATTTTTGAGGTCCTCCAGCACCTCCCTTACAAGCTCCATTCTACCCCCCTTCGATAATTTTAGCACAGGTAACAGGAGGCGATTCAACAACTGAACACCTCAACTTGACGCGTTTTCGCGTTGTTGCGTTATTGCGTTCTCGCGTTTTCGTGTGTATGCGTTAATGCGTTTATGTGTTACCGTGATTTATTATTTTTTCTTTTTACGCATTTGCGCATTAACGCGCAGACGCGCTGAAGCATAAACGCAGGACGCACGACACAACGCTTTACGCACTGCGGTGTGCGCTTTGCCCCGTGGACGCGTTTACATCCCCCGGGAATTTCAAAGCAGAAAAGTTTATAAAAGAAAGACCGCAGGCGTTATCGCCTCACCAATCTCCATTTATAAACTTCATTGGAGGAAAGATAAACTGAGTGAAAATTTTTCCCGTCATAAAACACCGGCAGTCCACAGGGTATATTTATAGCAGAAAATGAACGGCTTTTCATGTCGAGCACCAGCATTAAATGCTCAAGCCTTTCCTTCACAGGCTCTTTAGCATCCCTTTCTAAGGGTTCTATGGCGTTTCTTTCCATAGAAATATATAATTTTTGTTCGTCCCCAAAGATTCCGGTAACAGCATAGATAGTTCCCACTCCACGGGCCAGAATTTTCTGGTTATCTATCCAGTGTTCGGGAAATTTATATCTATTCGCAAAAACTAAATTAAGTACCTTTAAAGCCTCCCCCTTAGAGGAATATTCATAAATAGAAAGTTTTTCTGTAAGCGGATATACAAAGGTTATGTATATTCTGTCACTCACAATCTGAAATACCGTATCCTCCATTAACAGGTCTCCCTCGTAACTTTCTGTTGAAGGTCTTGAATCCTTAAAAATCTCTTTAATCCCTCCCGGAGCCCGGATCTGCACAGCCGGGATTCCCGGAATCAACCGCTCCCTATGGATGTACAATTTGTCGCCATATTTGAATACATTCTTTACCAGAATGTCTCCCATATCTATTTCTTTTGACGTTTTTAAAAAGCCGTGCAAAAGGCTGACTGTGTTGCTCTTTCTGATCCCCAACAATCCGTTAGAAAAACTGGAAATGTACTTAAATTCAGTGGTCGATGTTCTTTTACATTTGCTCAGGTCATAAATGTACCTCGAAAGAGTAAAATTTTTTACTTCTTTAATTACGACATATATATTTTTGTTATGCATAAAAAAGGTTCCAATTTCCCCTTCAATCTTGCACAGTCTGCCTCCCTGTATTTTTAAGTCAGCCTCTTTCTTTTCCAATAGGACATGTCTTGAGAATTTTTCCTTAACTCCTGTAAGAACTTCCTGCTTCTTCCTGTATTCCTCGAAAAAATCAGACAGAGTTTTTACCCTGAGCCAGATCATGGTTCTGTATTTTATGGATGTTTTACTATTTTTAATAACATTGTCCTGAAGGGCAAAATAATGAAACAACGACCTGACATCTGCCAGAACAAGAAAGAAAAACAAAAGTACTGCAAGAACTCTTTTAAGAACCACTGCTTATTCTCCATATTTCAAAAATTTCTTCTTCCTCAAAATTTCGCATAAGCACGGTCCCTTTTTTCACATCGTAAGTTCTCCAGTATCCAGTAAGGACCCTTAGAGCTTTTATTTCCCCATCGCTTCCTAAAATTACCAGAAAGGTTCTATTGGAAGTTATCCTGTTTTTCTCCCGTTTCTTTTCGATCAGATTCAATAAAATCTTTCCATCGTCCAGAAGGTGGATGGCCTCCACATAAAAAATCCTGCTTTCAGGGGGATATTTTAAGGGTATTCTCAGAAGGAAATCAGGGAATCTGTATTTTCTAAAGAGGTTTAGAGGAACCCTTTCGAATTTCTCCTCACCAGGTGAAAAAATGTATAAATAATTGCCGTTATCATATCCCCGGAACGTCGCAACTGCCTTCTTTAATCCGGTGTTATAGTTCACTACTAAAAACCCGAATCTTACACGATTAAGGAAAAGCCACCTATCTCTCCTCTTTAAATAATGTGGAAGAACATCCAGTACCTTCTTAATTACTTCACCCTTATTATTTAAAACGAAAATATTTGCCAGTTCTCCAGGGGAAGACACTGATGCATAAATCTTTCCATCAGCTATGAAGAAATCGTTGATATTGAATGGAAGCCGGAAAGAATTTATGAATGCCAGCTTATTATCAAAAACAGAGATTCTTCTTAACTTCATGTCCCAGACATATATTCTCTTTGCCTCAAGGAAAATACTAAAGGGGGCTCTAAACTCACCAGGGCCATTTCCTTTTCTTCCTGTTTCTTTAAGTAGTTTACCTTCCTTCGAGTACTTCCTGAGAACGCAGCCCTTAAGGTCAATCACATATACACTGTCTTTTTCACCAAATACCATGTCCGAAGGAAGAAAAAGCAAAGAAACTTTATTTCCATCTTCCCCTGCCCGGATAATTTTTTCCCATCTGATACCGGCAAAGACGAAGAAACTCAAAACGAAAACCCCCACCAGAGCCTTCTTCATTTCTCTCCTCCTCATCCATTTTATTATTCTCTATAGAAGTGGGCAAGCCCGTTTTCTGATATGATAAACCCCTGGTTATCCAGGTAAATTAGAAGGACAAATGGATTGAATTACCGGGAAACCTGTGCAGAGGACTGGAGAATATTGAAATGAGCCATTCTAATCTGTATGTGTCCAAAATTTATTCGCAGTAATGTTCAATAATTTATACATGGTAACTCAAACCGTGGCATTAATTGCGATATTCTCTCTGGTATGAAGTTTGCTATTACTTATTCCAAAGACTACATTAGGAGGTGTATGATGAGGAAACCGCTTTTGTCAGTTTTCGCTCTGCTGGCATTGCTTACATTTGTGGTTGCTCAGGAACTTAAGACCGGCGGAAACAAAAAGTTTGTCCCCGGAGACAAGGTGCTCTTTTTTGAGGACTTTTCAAGCTGCCCTGTAGGAGAACCGCCAATGGGATTTGATAAGGTAATAGGAGCAGGGGAATGCGTTAAATACGGCAATCAAATGTGGATAGCACCAGCTACCGATGGTGATTACAGACTGTATAAAAAAATAAACCTTGGAACGGATGAGTTCTCGATTGAATTTGATTATCTTCCGTATCAGAAAATGGATGGGGCTGTAGGGCCACAACTAATATTTAGATTCTTGGAGAGCAGAGGAAACGAGTGGGATAAAGCGAAACCTCCATATGATATTAAAGTGTACGGCTCTTATAACAGTTGTGGATTTTACCTCGAAAATGTCGGGAAAATAGGTAATAAAATAAAGAATTGCTTCAGAAAAAAAGTCCATATAGCCATTCAGGTTAGAAGACACCAATTGAGAGTATATGCAAATGGAAAGAGGTTGATTTCAGTGCCTTTTAATCTCACAAAAAATGAACAAATAAGCGGTTTTGAGTTTATGTTTGTTGAAGATACAAATAAATATGGAGAATTTATAAGCAATATTAAAGTTAGTAAATACTCAAAAAAGGAAGAAAAGCCGAAGCCAGAGCAGCTTGGTATTAAAGTCGAAAAGATTACAGGTGGGACCAAACTCACAATTCCAGAGAAAGTTCTCTTTGACTTTAACAAATTTTTCCTCAAGCCCGATGCCAAAAAAGCTCTTCATGTTGTTGCGGAAATCCTGAAGGAACACCCGGAGAAAAAAATACTTATAACAGGATACACCGATAATATAGGAAGCGATGCCTACAATCTTAAGCTTTCACTTCAAAGA
Source organism: Candidatus Aminicenantota bacterium (assembly GCA_027062035.1). GTDB lineage: Bacteria > Acidobacteriota > Aminicenantia > S016-38 > S016-38 > S016-38. The sequence continues at coordinate 19,982 of JAMOUL010000277.1, forward strand.
GCTCAGAGTGTTGCAGATTATCTAATTTATGTAGAGGGAATAGATTTATCAAGAATAAAAATAGAGGGTAAGGGTAAAGCCAATCCTGTGGCAGATAACTCTACAGAAGAAGGACGAGCAAAAAATCGTCGTGTGGAAATAAAACTATATTAAATTGCGGTGGGGGCTCTCTTTCCTGTGAGAGCCCCTATCTTATGCTTTCTCGAAAAAATATTCTCGGTTAAAAAATAGATTGTATAGCCTTATTTGTTTATTATACAAACAGGGGTTTTAAATGACTGGAAAAAGCAAAAAGGGAAGGTTTTTAATTCCATTATTTGCCACGTTTATTCTTCTCCCTCTGATCTCCTCATGTAAAAATTATAAACGATCAACGAAACCGGAAACGGACTTGCTCCGCCAGACTCTGCCCCTTAAGGGTTGCTTCACCATTAAACTCGAAAAGGTTCTCAGCTTTTATCCTTCCCGCTCAAACCCATCAGCACTGAGGATAAATGAAGTCCTAAAGGACAGGAAGGGAAATTACTATTTCGTATCAAGAAGAAGGGTACTGTTTCTGAAATATTCCGGAAACGGGGAATTCATCGGGAATTTAGTAAAGAGGGGAGAGGGTCCCGGGGAAGTAAGATATATTTACTATTTCACAATTACAGAGGATAACATTTACATAGAGGGGGTCAGCAAAATCCTGAAATTCGATTTAGATGGGAGGCTACTTCAGGAGAGAAAGATAGAAAGAAGATATATACCATTCGATATTCTGGAAGGGGATAAAATACTGGGAACTTTCCCTGACATATCGGGAAAGGAGAGAAAAGACTCTCTGGGTTTGTTCGATAGAGAGGAAAACTTATTAAAAAAATATGTTTCAACCAACCCAATTAAACCTATCTGGATACGTTACGAAGATGGAGGACTGACAGGAATTATTCATCCCATGCTCATTCCAAGACTTGTATGGTCATACGATAGAAAAAATAAATTTATATATTACGGAATTTCCAACAGGTATGAAATTTTTGCTATTGATCTCCAGGGGAAAAAACTCCTTTCCTTTGGGAGAACCCTCAAAGGGGAGAATTTGTCATACAGGGACAGGGAAAAAATAGCCGGAAGAATTAAAATCATAGAAAAAAGCCAGAAAAAACAGCTGATAAAGAAACTTCCTGATAGATTGATGTATTTCACAAAAATAAAAGTCCTTCCTTCAGGTTACGTTGCAGTTTATACCCCTTCCCCTGATTCGTATTACATGGATATTTTCGACAGAAAGGGAAGATACCTTTACAGATTAAAGGCTCCATCCGGTCTTCACCTTGAAAAACTGACGGTTTTTTACGATGGGAACCTCGGCTATATGGAAGAAACAAGCAGTGAAACTGTGTTTACCGAATATCGGGTGGTGAACCCTTCCGGCATTTTCCACGGGGAAAATTGAGCCAGCCCGATAGAGGAAGGTGCACGGGTTATAGAACTACCCCCACGAAATTGTGGATTTTATCTCCACATCGTCGTCCTCTTTTACTACCTCATCAGAGGTAAGGAGTCTGCCCTTTTTCCTGTCTATAACAAGGAAATAGAGTTCGTCTGCATTCAGCTTTCTCAAGAGCTCCTTCACCCTTATTCTGCGTTCAGGAATTTCTATTTCCCGGCCATCGAAGATGAGCTTCATGAAGCAAACATCTCCTTCGCCTTTTCCCTCAGTTCCAGCTTGGAAATCTTTCCTGTGGGTGTCTTGGGAAGAGTGGGCAGGAAAACATACTTCCTGGGAATTTTATATGTGGCAAGTTTGTCTTTGAGAAATTCCCTTATCTGAGAAGGGGAAAGTTCTGCCCCTTCTTTGAGGGCGATAAAGGCCACTGGAACCTCACCATGGAGTTTGTGTTTTGCCCCAACAACAGCAGCCTCAGCCACCCCTGGAATTCTATAAAGGAGCTCCTCCACCTCCCTTGGATAAACGTTCAGTCCATCCACTATGATCATGTCCTTTTTGCGGTCAATTATGTAGAAGTACCCGTCCTCATCCTTTTTCCCCATGTCCCCTGTTCTGAACCATTCTCCGAAAAAGGCCTCCTTTGTGGCCTCAGGGTCCCTGTAATAACCGAGAAAGACGTTGGGACCCTTTACCACAATTTCCCCAATTTCCCCGGGGGGCAGGAAATTGCCCTGTTCATCTGCTATTTCCATCTGCACATTTTTAACAGGAAGACCTATGGATGCAGGCTTTCTCTTTCCACCGATGGGATTCACCGCTGTTACCGGACTGCATTCTGTGGGACCATCCCCTTCATAAATCGGCACCCCGTATTTCCTCTCGAACTCCTCCATTACCTCAAGGGGCATCGGTGCACCCCCGGATACGCAATATTTTAAAGAGGGCAGGTCCTGGCGATTTATATCCTTTATCCTGTTCATTACAGCGAACATGGATGGCACCGCAGGGAAGATGGTTACTCCGAAATCCTTTATTGCCTTTATCACAGCATCGGGCAAAAACCTCGGAAGAAGAACTACCTTCCCACCTGCCCTGAGGGGTGAAATCATCCCCACCATGGCACCAAATGAGTGGAAAAGGGGAAGCACGGTAAGCATGACGTCTTCCTTTGTAAGGTGAAGGCCCTCTATTACAGATTCGGAGTTTGCCGTAAGGTTCCCATGGGAAAGCATGGCGCCCTTGGGTCTGCCGGTTGTCCCTGAAGTGTACATAATTACTGCAAGGTCATCCCTTTCCCTTGGGATTGGTTCCATTTCTTCCTTCTCGTCCAGCCACTGGGAAAGGATAAGATCGTCCACCAGAAGAACCCCTTCGGGGGCAGACTCCTTTACGGTCGCCTCAAAGAGCTTCGAATATATGATAATCCTGGCATCGGAGTGTTTGAAAATGTACTCCATCTCATAGGGTTTGAATATAGGGTTAACCGGAACCACCACACCACCGGCAGTAAGAATGGCAAAATAGGAAAATATAAAATCAGGGAAGTTCGGGAAAACGATGGCAACATGATCTCCCTGTTTTAGACCTGACTGCTTAAGTTTGGCTGCAAGAACAGCAACTCCCCTGCGAAGCTGCCCGTAGGAAACCTTCTGACTATCTGAAAATATGGCTATTTCCCCATCGCGGGCAGGGGACCTGTAAATAATCCCGGCTAAATTTCTCATAGTCTCACCCTTTTTATTTTACAAAGAACCGGAAGTTCTTTGTAGCCCTTCGGGTTTACTCTTCAGTAAGAAGAGAATACAGGTTTTTTGCCCTGGTATCCTCCGGGTTGAGGTCTATAGCCTTCTTAAGAGCCTTTTTGGCCTTCTGGATATCATGCACCTGATAATAGGCATTTCCAAGGTGATAAAAGAGGGTGGCGTGGTTGGGTTCGATCTTCGCCATCTTTTCAAAGTGTTTTATGGCTTCCTCGTATTCTCCTAAAGCGCTCAGGGAAATGGCCAGCTGATAATTGGCAATGGCAGACTCAGGATTCTTCTCCAGAAGAAGATTGAAGTACTTTACAGACTTTTTAATCTCCCCCATATGATAATAAGCTATTCCCAGCCAGTAATAGGCCATGAGAAATTCCTCGTTGAGTTCCAGAGTTTTCTCAAGCTCCTTTATGGCCTCCTCTATAAGCCCTGCCCTGTAATAGGCTATGCCAAGGGCATAGTGAGCATCGGCATAATCCGGCCTGAGCTCTATTGCCTTCCTGAGATGGTAGATGGCTTTATGAAGGGAACCCATAAGATAATAGCTCTCCCCCAGACTTCTGTGGATAAACTCGTTTTCTCTGAGCTTGAGAGCCTTTTCGCAGTAAACCACTGAATCCCGCAGTTTCCCCTTTGCTTTGAGTTCCCGGGAGATCCTTATAAAGTACTCTGCCTCTTCCTCCTTCAGGGGATATCCGCAATAGGGACAGAATTTAAAGTCTTCCTTTACTTCCTTCCCACAATTCGGGCATTTCATATTTGCCTCCTATAAATTTTCCATTCTCTTTACAATTTCCCTTGCAAATTCAGAGGTTTTTATCGGAGAGACCCCCTCCATATGTCTTGCAAGGTCGTATGTGACCTTTTTGTCCAGAATGGCAGCCTCCATTCCCCTTTCGATGAGGTCAGCAACCTCTCCCCAGCCCATATACCTGAACATCATGGCACCTGACAGGAGAAGGGAGCCGGGATTTACCTTATCCATACCGGCGTATTTAGGAGCAGTCCCATGGGTGGCTTCAAAAAGCGCTACATAATCCCCTATGTTGGCACCTGGAGCCATCCCCAGCCCACCAACCTGGGCAGCAGCTGCATCCGACATGTAATCGCCGTTCAAATTGGGCAGGGCAAGAACATCGTATTCTGCAGGACGGGTAAGTATTTGCTGAAGCATATTGTCTGCAATTCTATCCTTTATAACGATCTTTCCTTCAGGTACATCTCCCTGAAGTTCGGATTCGAATATCACCCTGTCACCGAACTCCTCCTTTGCAAGCTCATATCCCCAATCCTTAAATGCACCCTCGGTGTATTTCATTATGTTTCCCTTATGGACAAGGGTCACGCTTTCCCTGTTGTTCTCAATGGCATACTTAATGGCCTTCCTTACCAGTCGTTTTGTCCCGAATTCCGATATTGGCTTAATCCCTATTCCGGAATCCTCCCTGATCTTTACCCCGAATTCCCTTCCCAGAAACTCTATAATTTTGCGGGCTTCCTGACTTCCCCTGGGCCACTCTATTCCAGCATAGACATCCTCTGTATTTTCCCTGAAGATAACCACATCCAGAAGGTCCGGCCTTTTTACCGGTGCCGGAACTCCCCTGATCCACCTTACAGGTCTGACGCAGGCATAAAGATCGAGGACCTGCCTCAGGGTTACATTAAGGCTGCGGAAACCTCCCCCTACAGGTGTGGTAAGGGGACCTTTTATAGCAATTATATGTTCCTTTATGGCCTCCACAGTTTCCCCGGGAAGATGCTGTCCGGTTAATTTGTGTGCCTTTTCGCCAGCGTATATTTCCTTCCAGTGAACCTTTTTCCTTCCACCATAGGCAAATTCCACCGCCGCGTTCCACACTATAAGCGAAGCGTTCATTATGTCAGGACCTATTCCATCCCCTTCAATATAGGGAATTATGGGTTCATCCGGAACAACGATTTTTCCGTTTTCAACTCTGATTTTTTCTGGCATATCTTTCCTCCTTATAGCTGATAATCTCCGTATTTCTTGATGTATTCCTCTATTCCACCCTCTTCGATTATCTTGAGCATAAATGCTGGCATGGGGGTGAATCTGTACTCCTTACCCTTGGTAAGGTTTTTTACTATACCTGCCTGGAGGTCCACTTCAAGTTCATCTCCCTCATCGATCTCGTCTGTTTCCTTTATCTCAACAAGGGGAAGACCAACGTTAATGGAATTCCTGTAGAAAATTCTTGCAAAGCTCTTAGCAATTACACAGCTAACCCCGGCAAGTTTGATTATTCTGGGGGCATGTTCCCTGGAGGAACCAAGCCCGAAATTCCTTCCGGCCACTATCATATCCCCTGGCTGGACCTTTGAGGCAAAATCTTCCCTTGCATCTTCCAGAACGTGTTTGGCAAGTTCCGGAAGGTTCGTCCTGAGGTGGAAATACCTCCCCGGGGCTATATGGTCCGTTGATATATCATCGCCAAATTTCCATACTTTTCCCTTAAGCACCATAACTTCCTCCTTATTGCAAATAATCCCTTGGGTCAGCAATTTCCCCGGCTATGGCAGAGGCAGCAGCTGTTGCCGGGGATGCAAGGTATATTTCAGCATTGGGGTTTCCCATTCTGCCCTTGAAATTTCTGTTCTGGGTGGAAAGCACCCTTTCGCCATCTCCAAGAACTCCTTCGTGTACACCAACGCAAGGACCGCATCCAGGTGCAAGTATGGCTGCACCTGCATCTATAAAGATGTCAAAAAGTCCTTCCTTCAGTGCTTTCTTATATACATCTTTGGATGCCGGAATGATGATCAGGCGAACATCGGGATGCTTTTCCCTTCCCTTCAGAATAGAGGCTGCTATGCGAAGGTCCTCTATTCTACCGTTGGTACATGTGCCTATAAACACCTGATTTATCTTTATGCCCTTTGCCTCGCTTATCATTCGAGTATTATCAACCGTGTGGGGGAAGGAAACCACCGGTTCAAGCTGTGATACGTCAATTTCAAAAACCTTCTCATAGCTGGCATCTGGGTCCGGTTTTATTTCCCTGTAATCTGCTTCCCTTCCATATGATGCGAGAAATTCCCTTGTCTTCTCATCCGTGGGAATAAGCCCCACCTTTGCTCCTGCTTCCACTGCCATGTTGGAAATGGTAAGCCTTGCTTCCTGGGAAAGGTTCTCTATAACCTCTCCATCGAACTCCATTGCCTTATAGGTTGCTCCGTCCGCTCCTATCATACCTATTATGTGCAGGATAATGTCCTTGGAATACACCCCCTCTGGAAGTTTTCCCCTGAGAACGAAACGGAAGGTCTCCGGAACCTTCATCCAGACCTTACCAAGACCAAAGGCAAGGGCGATGTCGGTAGAGCCCATCCCTGTGGCAAAGGCACCGAGTCCACCAGCAGTACAGGTGTGGGAATCAGCACCGGTAAGCACGTCTCCCGGTTTTATGTACCTTTCTGCCACTATCTGGTGACTGATACCTTCTCCAACATCGGAAACTATGGCCGAGGTCCTTTTCGCAAAATCCCTCAGGATATTGTGAGCGTTGGAAAGTTCCTTGCGGGGAGAGGGTGCTGCATGGTCAATGAACAGAATCGCCTTGGGAACCTTTACATCCCTGAATCCCATCTTATCAAAACCCTGAACTGTAAGGGGCCCTGTTCCATCCTGAACAAGAGCCACGTCTACGGGGACAACAACAAGTTCCCCGGGTTTAACATCCCTTCCCACATGTTCAGAAAGGATTTTTTCAGCAAGCGTTTTTCCCATTTATCACCTCTTATCAATTGGAATGTACTCAACATCCAGTGGACCGTTGTAGAGGGCCCTGGGTCTGAAGATTCTGTTTGCCTGGAGGTACTCCAGAACATGGGCTGTCCAGCCCACCACCCTGGCAATGGCAAAGATGGGGGTGAACACTTCCTTGGGGAATCCCAGAAGGTTGTAAATTATGCCGGAATAGAAATCAACATTGGGAAAAATTCCCTTTTTCCCCTTTTCCCTTATCATAACTTCCTCTATCTTCTCCGCCATTTCTATCCATCTGGTGTCTCCCTTTTCCCGGGAGAGTTTTTCTGCATAAGATTTAAGTATTCTCGCCCTGGGATCGTAGGCCTTATAAACCCTGTGACCAAATCCCATAATCCTGCGGTGTTCCTTAAGGGCTTTCAGAATATAAGGTTCCACGTTTTCCACAGAACCGATCTCATGGAGCATCTCAAGAACCCTTTCATTGGCTCCTCCGTGAAGGGGTCCCCTCAGGGCTCCTATTGCTCCACATATGGAAGAGTAAATATCCGATAATGTGGAGGCGATCACCATGGCTGCAAAGGTTGAGGCGTTCATTCCGTGCTCCATATGCAGTATAAGGAGTACGTCCATTAATTTTGAGATTTCCTCATTTGGCCTCTCCCCTGTGAGCATGTAATAAAGATTTGGGGCATGGGTCAGTTCCGGATCAGGGGGTACTATCTCAAGACCCCTTCTCAGTCTGCTGTAATATGCGACTATAACTGGCATTTGGGCTGTAAGCCTTATTGATTTTCTTATATTTGCACCCCTTGACTGATTATTCTTATCAGGGTCAAAACATCCAAGCATGGAAACGCATGTTCTTAAAATCTCCATGGGATGGGTATCCTTGGGTGCATCTTTCAAACAACTGGTAAGAAATTCGGGTATTTCCCTGTGTTCAATTAAATCTCTTTTTAAGTTTTCAAGTTCATCTCTTGTGGGCAGATCCCCAAACCAGAGAAGATAGGCTGTCTCTTCAAAGGTGGAATGCTCTGCCAGCAATTCAATAGGAATACCTCTGTAAATAAGCTTTCCCTGTTCCCCGTCTATGGCAGCAATGGAGGTTATTGCTGCTATAACTCCTTCCAGTCCCTTCGAATAAGAAGCTTCCCCTGTTAAATATCCCATTTTATTCCTCCTAAATTTTATTCTTACCCTTTCATTTTATGTTATTTTTTTCACAAAGGTCAATCCCTGCGACCGTAATCGTCTTCAAGTCTGACCACGTCGTCAAGGTGAGGAGTGGAAACTTCGAAAACCACACAATCCTCAATGGCTGCCATCCTGTGCTTCATTCCAGGTGGAATGTGAAAGGCATCCCCGGGGTTCATAATTTTTTCCTTCAATTCCCCGTTTTCTTCATATGTGAACCGCATTTTCCCTGACCACAGCAGAAAACTTTCGTCCTTTACCCTGTGATACTGGAGGGATAAGCGGTGAGGAGCCCTTATAAACAGGACCTTCCCCACATAGGTATCTGTCTTTGCAAAGAGAAGTTCATATCCCCATGGTTTTTCTATCCTTTTCATAGTAAAGCCTCCTTATGCACCTGTATATGTCGGGATATATTTTTTCCAGTTCCTTCAACATATATTCCTCAACCTCCTGGGCGGTGGAAAACCTGAGGGCATTGGTTGCCTTTCTTTTCATAACAGAGTATTCCAGAGAAATCAGCGCCCTCTTTATCCTGGGAAGCATGGCCGGGGTTGAAGAAAATTCCTTAAGGCCAAGCCCCAGCAAAACCGCTGCATGCAAGGGATTGGACGCCATCTCTCCGCAGACAGAAACCCTTTTCCCTGCATCCCGGGTCTTTTTTATGATGAACTTTAACAATCTGAGAAAGGATGGGTCCAGAGGGTTACATATGTAAGAAACCCTTTCGTTTGTTCTGTCAGCTGCAAACATGTACTGGCTCAGATCATTTGTTCCTATGCTTATAAAGTCAACATGCCTGACTATCTTGTCTATGGAAATGGCAATGGAAGGAACTTCCACCATTATTCCTACCGGTATTTCCTCCCTGAACTTCTGTCCCTCCATCCTGAGGTTTTCCATCACATCTTCCAGGACAAGGTAAAGCTTCTTTATCTCATCCATACTGGTAACCATGGGAACCATTATTCTCAGATTGGGATGGGTGGCAGAAGTCCTTAAAATTGCCCTGAGCTGTGTGTAAAGAAGTTCCTTATTGGAAAAAAGGTATCTTATCCCCCTTTCCCCGAGTGCGGGGTTCTCCTCATCATAGAAGGGTAGCCCCTCCACCCTCTTTTCTGCTCCAAGGTCGAAAAGACGTATGGTTACCTCTTTAAACCTATCTGCCAGGGCTGAATAAACCTGGATCTGATGTTCCTCATCCGGGATTCGGAAGGAACTCAATAGAAGATATTCGCTCCTGAAAAGTCCCACCCCATCTATTTTT
>JAMOUL010000278.1 GCA_027062035.1 Candidatus Aminicenantota bacterium
AGGGAATTAGAGGTTGAATATGTACTGGTATCCGTGGGTAGAAGACCCAATTCCGCTTCTTTCTCCTTTCTTGAAAGGGACAAAAACGGGTTTATAAAAACCGATGAGAATTTGAAAACCAGCATGGACAACGTCTATGCAATAGGGGATGTGGCTGGTGCTCCCCTGCTGGCACATAAGGCATCCCACGAGGCCATCTTTGTGGTAGAAACTCTGGCAGGTCAAAAAACCCATAAACCGAACTACATCCCCTATGCTGTATTTACGATCCCTGAATTTGCAGGGGTTGGCATGAACGAAGAAGAAGCAAAGGCAAAGGGCCTCAAGATAAAAAAGGCCAAATTTCCCATGAAGGCTAATGGAAGGGCACTTTCCCTGGGTGAGGAAAATGGCGTTGTAAAAATTATCTCGGACGAGGAGAATAGGGTTCTGGGAGTTCAGGTTCTCGGTCCCTCTGCCTCTGAAATCATCGCAGAGGTCAGCATGCTCATGGAGAAGGGTGGCAAAGCTGAGGACATAGCAAACACCGTACACATTCATCCCACAGTATCCGAAACCATTATGGAAGCATCAATGGCTCTTCTCGGTAAGGCCATTCACATTTTAAACCGGTGAAAATACATACCAGTATTCATCTTCCCGATTATTTTACCGAGCTTCCCAATAAGGAAGGATTTGATTTCGTCATAGGTGAAACCTGCGAAGAACTTCAGCGTTTTCCTGAAGCCAGGAAGATTCTTCTTTTAACACCAAGGGGATTAATCGAAGCGGGTAAGTGCAGGGCAGACTTTTACGCCAAAAACCTCTGGGAGGTTTACCTTTGGATAAGACTTTTGCTCTTGTAATATCAGCTATAGACCCCATTAATGGCGCTGGTTTCACCCTTGATATATCCCTTCTGGGGGCAATGGGAATAAAAGCTATGGGTGTTCCCACTGCCATTCTTCCCCAGTCCACTTCGGGTGTGGCATACATAAAAGAACTGGAAAAATCAACCCTTATGGATTCCCTCCAGCTCATATTTTCCACCGTAACCCCCGTAGGAATGAAGGTAAGCATAATGGGAAACCTCATGGACGAAATTCCGGACATCTGTTCTCAAATAAATGGACCCAGGGTACTTGACCCGATAATTTCACCAGGAGGACTGAGGATCCTTGATGAGAAAAAATTGAACAAATTGAGGGAAATAATCCCTCTTTTTGACTTTATAACCCCCAATATACCTGAAGCCCGGGAAATCCTCGGGGTAAAGGAAATGTCTCCCGAAAGAATGTGTGAAGAACTTTTCAGGACCTTTCATACAAATGTGTATCTTAAGGGAGGACATTCCTCTTCAAAAATTGATCTCTTCTGCAGCGAGGCTGGACTTCTTAAAATCCCCCCTACAAAGATCTTTCCATATGAAGTTCACGGGACAGGCTGTTTCTTATCCTCTGCACTCCTCGGATTTCTTATTAACGGTGACCCACCGGAACAGGCCATTTTAAATGCTAAAAAACTTCTTGTAAGAGGTTATGAGACTGCTATTGAGTTGGGAGGCCCAAAGAGGGTTTTTTCTCCCCCTGAAAAAATCTATTCTTTTGAAAGGGAATAATGAATTTTTATATAATATAAATATGAAAAACGGTGAGAGGAGGATTTCCGTATACTATTTTTTAATAGCTTCTCTCTCCGTAATTTTGAT
>JAMOUL010000279.1 GCA_027062035.1 Candidatus Aminicenantota bacterium
ATCTCATCGGAAGGGATAATTTTATAATGACAGATTCCATGCCAGGATTCAACCCTGAATAAATCTCCTCTGCGAACCTTATTGAGGAGAAGCCGAAATACTTTACGATTTTCAACGCTTAGATCTGATAAAATAGCTGGCCTATTGAGCGTAAATGCGATAAAAAGGGGGCAAAAGCCCCCCTTTTCATAAAACTTTTTTCATTTTCTTTAAAAGTTCTGCAGGGCTGGATATCGGATACTCCAGTTTATCCACCACGTTTTCTGCCTTCTGCCCCTTAAGGTCCAGGCCGGAAAGCCTTTCCTTCAGAAGTGCGGGACCCTCCAGAGGGAAATCAACTCCCTTTATCTTTTTCAGAACAGCATACGCCCAGGGCACATCAAGGGCCTGAGCTGTCTGGGAAGCATACAGAAGGGCAATCGCCGGTTCCTCTCCCCTATCTCTTATTAGCTCAAAGGCCTTTTTTGTCAGCCCACCTGCCATGTGCACCGGGATTTTTTCCCTTTCCTCTTCGGTTAAATCACCGAAGTTTCTGACCCTTGATAATGCAGCCTCGGGGTCCGCCCTTAAAATATTTTTGACGGTCTGGCGGGTAAGTCCCACATATTCCGCTATTTCTTCCTCTGTTTTATTAAACACTTCGCGCAGGACTATTACCATCGCAGAACGGGCCAGAGAAGAAAGCCATGTAAGGGCCCTGTACTCTGTAAGATTTTTCAGACCCCCAAGGATGTCCAGTGTTTTGAGAAATACCCTGGTAGCCCAGAGTTCTGGTTCTTCCTCTATTGGTTTTACTTCTACCACCATGATTCACCTCCTTCAAAAATTTATTCTCCAATAGGATTGCCAATTTTAACCAGGCCTTCTTCTGTAATTTCGAAGAAACGGGTACGGGTGTCATGACCCGCTACCCTGCACCCGTCTATTCTAAATAGCCTGACAATTTCCCCAACCGGTCTTCCGTATGTTTTTGCCTTGTATTGCGAATCTATAAGCACCTTTGCCAGAACCATTGTTCCATCTACAATATGGCCCACTGCATACCCACCAGCTGCCTCGGCGGTGAGTTCTTCATGACCGCTTCTCTTCTGGGACACGAGGAGGGCTGTTTGATGCCATTTTTTAAGAAAATTGAAAACCTGACGAACCACGGTTCTGGCCATCATTTCCCTTGCCTCAAAAAGACCGGTTACTGAATCTATTATGGTATATTTGGCCTTATAATTCTTTATTGCATATGCAAGGGTGTTAAACAGTGTTGGAAGGTTATCTCTCAGGATTGAGTGGGAAGCAGCA
>JAMOUL010000280.1 GCA_027062035.1 Candidatus Aminicenantota bacterium
CCCTCTTAATGTTGCATAGAGAGGTTTTACATCCTTCACTTCCTGAATTTCCAGTCCCCGGGCCTCCACAGGAAAAAGCTTTACTCTTCTACCTCTTTTCCCGGGGACCATGGTCATCTTTTCCCATGTTAATATTCTCATTCTTAGGGAGGGCAAAAGGATATATTTTCCTGTTTCTAAATTAACCTTCTTACCGGGCTTTATCGTTTTAAAAGTGCATCCAGACCCCATAAGTGCTTTAAGGCAGGAAACAAAGCTCAGTTTATTTCCCTCTCTCCTCAGAATTACCACAGGACCCCTGCATCCGGTTTTTTGAAGGAGTTCTGGCGAAAGTTTTACCACGAGGTCGTTGCCACTTGCTCCTATTTTCCATGATTTTCCTTTGAGTTCTGAGATAGACCTTCGGAATACTGTCCTGTATGGAGCTGGGACTGTTTTAATGCAAAAACACTTCTTTCCAGCGGAGAAACATAAATTGGGCTCAAGCTTTTTGCTTCCATTAAGGAAGAATCCTGTTTCATTCCAGAGAATAAAAAATTCCCTTCCAGGGTTTTCCATGAATTGCACATAGCCGGGATTTTTCTGTACCTGCAGGACAAATCTTAAAAAAGCCGGGAGCAGGAGAATTGCCAGAGCCAGAAAGAGCGCGATATTAAACTTTCTACTCATGTTCCCTTCCTCCCATGAGATAAACCATTAAGAGGTAATAGGGAACGGTAAAGAACAGAAGATTTGAATTTGCTTTGGATATGAAAGGAAATGGCTGGCCCATTACGGGAAGAAGTCCTGTCATTATGAGAAAGGGAACGGCTGCCTGTGACATAAAGAGAATAGTGGAAAAGAAAAGGGCATAGAAATTCCATCTCTTTTCATATGTGAATAATTGAAAATTCCTTCCATGTTTTATCAACAGAGCAGTGGGGACAAGGAGCGTGAGGAATAAAAGGCTTATCCCCGCAATCCCGAAGTTTGCTGAGAAAAGAGCCAGAGGAAAATCAAATTGAACAAGAGGAACAAAATGCGCCAGTTTAAAAGCAGATGGGAAATTGCCAGAAAAACCGCCCTCACGGAATAGCCAGAATGCACGGATAAATTGCTCCGAATAATCTGTAAAAACCCCGGGATGGACCCATGCCATTATCCTTAAAGCCACATCCCGGGGAAAGAGGAGGTGAATTGAGAGATATGCACCAATTACTGCTGCAATGATGAATACCCCTAATGCAAGTAGTTTTTTCCCTGGATTTCCCTTGAGGAGAATAAAATGTATGGCCAGTACAGGAGCAAATATAATAAGTGGTGAGAAGTCTCCTATGGTAAAAATAAGAAATACAAAGGGAATAAAGGTAAGGAAGTATGGAAGCCAGAAGGGAAAAACAAATTTGTTTTCTTCAGCACGGAACAACCAATCAGCCAGGTAAATTGCAAGTAATATTTTCCCTGCTTCAAAGAGTTGAAAGGAAAAACCGGAGGTCTTTATGCCCGTTTCCGATCCAAGAATAAATTGAAGGGCAATGAGAACGAGAGAGGTGAGAAAAAGAAAGTCAACCCGGAGAAATTTTCTGGATACAGGTTTGCTTATCAGCTCAAAAATATTTTCTGGCTTTCCTTTGCGGGTTTCGTACAAGAATAAATTTATCCGTTCCTTTATGGTTAGTCCTCCGGTAAAGAGATTTCTGAGGGCGCCCGGACCGTTAAGTGTGAAAAATAATCCTCCGGAGATTAAAAGAAGTGCAGGTATGTATCCGTATTTTATATAGGATTTAAAATTAAAATAGAAGGCGGAGTTAAAAAGGGATGCAGCAAGGAAGAACTCCATGGAAATTATCAACATAAAATAAAAATTGGATATTAAAATCAATCTGTAAGGTTCTCGGCGTATGTATATTAAAACAAGAGAAAGGGCAAAGAACAAAAATCCGGATAGCAGGTATTTTATCCCTGAAATTATCAGTGGATGCGCAGCCGTTGAAAGTACAAGCCTTCCTCCCTTTCCTTCAATTAACACGTTTTTTTTATGACCGGGAAATACCGGCGAAAAACTTTCAGGGAAGGGAATGGTTAAATGGTGGAACTCAATGAGGAATGTATCTCCGTAGGTTATCATTGAGGGCTTTGCGTTTATTCCTTCAACAGAAAGGGGATAGAGGGTTATATGTGAAGGCAATATAGTAATTTTGTAGCTGGTACGGCCTATAACCAGATGGTGGGTACCATAAGCATAGGTTTTTGAAAATGATAATCTCTTTTTGCCTTCGTATGCCCTTATATTTACAGTTCCCTTTTTTAAAAAGGGAAGAACGATCATAAAAATTAAAATGGAAGAAATTATAAATCGGTGCTTTCCCTTCTCAAATATCAGGAATAAACCAAGTAACAGTCCCGGTATCCACAATGGAACCATAAATATAATGCCCGAAAGGATTAGTATATTTAAAATAAAACTCCAAAGAGAAATATTTTTGCTCAAATAAAAATAAATTATTAAAATTCCAGCGAGAATTAAAAGTATCAATTCAAGTAAATAAAGATTTAGAAAAAAGAAGGAGGGGGGAGAATACGAAAAGACAAGATTTAAATTCTGTTTTTTAATAACTTTTTTTGAGTTTAAAATAAAATTTTTCATATTTTTATGCCCGGCGAATTCAAACTCTATCTTTCTTGAAAAGGGTCCGGGAATATAAAATTTTAATATTTTCAGGTTGTTGTTTAAAATTTTAATCTTTTTTCCAGGGGACATACTGAGAATGTCCATTCCCTGACCATCAAAATCCACCCTTCTTCTGGGACTGACGTTTTCCAGCTGAAATCGGGTTTTACCAAAGTTTATTTCGAGATGTCTCTCATCAGCCAGGGGGTTAAAGAGAACCACCTGGCTTTTTTCTCCTGAATTGCCAATGTAAACTCTGCTTTTTTCAGGGGAGTAAGTATATTCCTTTACCCATATGGGAAATTCCTTCCTGAAACCATTCATTATTGCCAGTAAGAGAACCAGTGAGGTGGCAATCACCAGCAGGGGAAGGAGATTTGAAGCTTTTCCTCTTCCCTTAAGGGAAATAACCGAAATGAAGAGAAATGCCGTCCACAGACCGAAGAATATGTAGATTATTGTGTTTCCCATTCTACCCTGAGATTGAAAAGATTGAATTCCCTATAAGAATCCTATCCCCTGGTAATAAAGAAGAAAAGGCTGGCTTCATTCCTCTAATACTCAACCTTTGAAGGAGGTCCTCAAGATTGGTATAAGCTCCCTGGATTTCAGGAACGATGGAATAGATTTCCTTTCCTCCAGGTGCCGGTGGAATGGTTAATATTTTATCCTGTCTGAATATGTAAACATCAAAATGAGCTGAGATGTTAATAACCCACAATTTGCCCCCTTCCCTTAATATCATGGCGTGGAACCTGGAGACATGAATGTTCCTGAAGTCTTCAGCTTCTCCAGAGGGAAGTTTTATGGTGTTTCTCGGGTCTCTTCCCAGAAGTGTAAGGTCTTTCCTCAGGTAGAATTCCCTTTT
Organism: Candidatus Aminicenantota bacterium; assembly: GCA_027062035.1. Lineage (GTDB taxonomy): Bacteria > Acidobacteriota > Aminicenantia > S016-38 > S016-38 > S016-38. The sequence continues at coordinate 3,519 of JAMOUL010000280.1, forward strand.
CTGGGGAATTTCTACTTCGAACAGGAAATACCTGTTGTTTCTTTCCCATAGCTTTTCGCAAAAATTATCCGTGGATACCCTGTAGTTCAGAGCCCCTACCTGAAAATTCATTCCGATTTTTTCGAAGGGGGAGAATTCCCTCCTGTTAATTTTAATCCTGTTGCCATCCACGTGAATTTTCAGACAGATGACGAGTCTGGTATCCAGAAGCTCTCCATCGGGACCAAGATAGACTTCATAGGATTTCACAGGACCGATTGGTTTTGGAAAAAGCACATAGGAAAGGTTCATATCTTCGGTTCTGAGGGAGAAATCCCGGTATATTGAGGGCGTTGGGTCTGAAAATCCTTCCTCCTCCGGAAGACCAAGGGTAACCTCTTTTAGAGGCTCAAGAATGCGGAAATTTACGGATACCGGAAATCTTACATTCCCTTTCTCGTAAACAATATCGTAAATGACAGTTTCCCTGAGTTCCCTCCTCTGGATGGAAAGCTTTAATTCTCTGCCGGGGAAAATTTCAAAATTCGTTCCCACTTCCTGAATATTAACAAGGTGAATTTCCTGGGAAGAGTATCTGAATTTAAGTGGTGCTCTGAGGTCTATTTTCATAAGATCCGGGATCCACAGGTTGTAAAACCATTCTTCCCCCATTACGAAATCCAGCTGTCCCCTTAATATTTTTGCCCGGACTTCCTTTTCGCCAGCTATAGCATTTACTTCTACAACGATTTCATCGGAGCTTCTATAAAGGAATGGAGCAATTATTAACACGAATTCTCCCGGAGAAAAATCATATGTGGAGTTAAGCTCAATTCCCTCCCCTTTGAAAATACTTATCAGTGCAGCTTCGCTGAAGATAGAAATTGAAATGGGATTAATTTTGAGTTCTGTGCCAAGTTTTTCAGTTATTTCCCTTATTTCTGTGGCGAGCTTTTCCTTTATAAATTCAGACCTTTCTGTCCATTTCTCATAGTCCTGCTGTTTTAAAATTAGAATAGCCCCTGCCCTCAGGAGCCCTGGTTTTACAAATTCCTTCTTTAGGTATTGAGCGAATTCTCCTCCTCTGCCACTTGAGATTATTTCCTCGGGAAAATCCGATGTTATTTTGAAATTTACCGGAACCCTGTATCTGGTTCCTGTTTCGAGATCACCCGAAAATTCCCTTTCCTTTCCCGAGAAAAATATCATGTTTTTATGATAAAAGTGCCGATAGATTTAGTCAATAAATCTCACAAAATCCTCTTGGAAAAATTCAAAGTAAAGCTATAATTATTTTTGTGATTAAATTGCCCAAACTGACAAGGTTATTTATTTTTGCCATTCTTGTAGGAATTATCGCAGGATTTGGAGCTCTGCTCTTTGATTGGGTATTGAGGATAGCCGAGCACTTTCTTATGTTTAAAGCCATGGGATTTATTCCTCCAAAACCCGGGGGAGAGGGCAGTGTGAAATTTGTGCTTCCCAGGACAAAATGGCTTCTACCGGTGATCCTTGGAATTGGGGGCTTAATAGCAGGTTTTTTGATATACACCTTTGCTCCTGAAACGGAAGGACACGGTACCGATAGTGCTATAGAAGCCTTCCACTTTAATAAGGGAAAAATTCGCTGGAGGGTTCCCATAATAAAGACTCTGGCCTCGGCAGTTACCATAGGTTCTGGTGGTTCTGCCGGAAGGGAGGGACCCATAGCCCAGATTGGAGCGGGTTTTGGGTCCTTTCTTGCGGATATTTTTAAACTTCCCACGGATATGAGAAGAATTCTTGTGGTGGTGGGAATAGGTGCGGGTATAGGAAGTATATTCAGAGCACCCTTCGGAGGAGCTCTTTTTGCAGTTGAAGTACTTTACACCCAGATGGACATTGAGATGGAATCCTTGATTCCAACCCTTGTGGGTTCGATTATAGGATTTTCCATTTTTGGCGCTCTGCACGGATGGAGGCCAATATTCAACACCTCAGGTTACCATTTCACCAATCCCGCCCATCTTTTGCTGTATTCAGCTCTGGGAGCCATCCTGGGATTATTGGTTCTTCCTTATGTGAGACTGTTTTATGGAACAAGGGACCTTTTCCAGAGGATTAAAATTCCCCGTGTCTTTAAACCGGCAATAGGCGGATTGATGCTTGGGGTTCTTGCCATATTTTTTCCTTACTGTATAGGAATAGGCTATGGCTGGATACAGCTGGCAATGGTGGGAGGATTATCCCTTGGAGTACTTGCCCTTTTGCCCTTTGCCAAAATGCTGGCTACGAGCCTCAGTATAAGCTCGGGTGGTTCAGGAGGCATCTTTGGTCCTACAATTGTAATTGGTGGCATACTTGGTGCTCTTTATTCCATATTTCTCAATAGCGCTTTCCCTTCCCTGAACCTACCGGTTGAACCATTTGTAGTTGTGGGAATGGCAGGGTATATATCCTCCGTGGCCAAGGTTCCGCTGGCAGGACTCATAATGACCATGGAGATGACAGGAGGATATGGACTTATAGTTCCAGCACTTGCGGTTATCATCTTCGGTCTTCTAACCAGCGGAGAAACAACTATTTATGAGAAACAGGTGCCAAATAAACTATCTTCTCCGGCCCATGTGGGTGATTTTGTGGTTGATGTGCTGGAGGGATTAACCGTAAAAGATGCTATGCCGTACTGCAGTAAGGCAATATGGGTGGATGAGGGCACTCCTTTACCGAAGCTCCTCAATCTATTCTCCAATTCAAGGGCAGATGTCCTGTGCGTAAAGGATAATTCCACAGGAGAATACAAGGGAATAATTTCCCTTCACCATGTAAGGGAGGTGATTTTACAGAGCGATGAACTTTTCCTTTCTCTTATCCTTGCCCATGACCTTATAACCCACACCAGGGAGGTCCTTGTAACCGAGGATGAGAATTTAAGGGCGGTGCTTCAGAAGTTTACAGAGTTCGACCTTGACGAGCTTCCAATACAGGAAAATGGAGGGGACATAAGAAAAACCATTTCCAGAAACTCCCTTCTCATTGCCTATTCAAAGGCCTTCGAAATTTAATCACTGTGTTTACGTATGCGCGCTTGCGAGTAAACGCAATACGCAGTGCACCGTCTATTCCAGATCCACAAATACCCCGAGGTCAACGG
>JAMOUL010000281.1 GCA_027062035.1 Candidatus Aminicenantota bacterium
GTTTCGTCATAAATAATATATTTGCCATTTACAAAATCATTGATAGTAAATCGATGAATTGGGGTATATGGACCCTTTCCTTCCCTTCTATAAATCGTAAAGGAATAGTACCCCCAGGCACTGGAAAAGGGAAAATTAACTTCTATTTCGCCTATAACCTTTGATACGCTCCAGGCCTCTTCCGCGAATCTTCTGGTCTTAAGATGAACGCCCCAATGAATTAAGAGGTCCCTGTCTCCCCACTTTTCCTTCAAAAAAGGAATAATCCTATCCTTTTCATCTACTACAACGATTCCCGAAAGTTTTGCACCATTTTCAACCACGATACTCTGTGAAGTATCAATGGGAATACTGGAACGTGGTATTACTATTTTCAAAACATTTCCATTCTTCACAGTCCAGAACTTAAATCTATCTCTGCTTCGCCAGAAATCACCAAAGGAATCTATATTCGTAATCAGAATATAAGGAGGGATATGGGTGAGTAACCATTCCTCGGCATCCAGCTTATAGTTTCTATTGGGATGAATAAGATGAACGGTAGGTGCATAGTTCCTTGCATTTCTAATTGTAATATTAAGCCACATTCTGGCTATTTCCAGATAATTTCCATACGAAAAATCTTCGATAACATCTGATATGGTCATTGGAATTTCGTAAATATCGGTGGGATCTCCTTCGTAGGCCCTGTCTTTAAGTCCAATATAAGGAAAATTGGTAAGCACAGCATTGGCACTCCGCGTGGTATCATATGAATATCCTGCGCCTTCCAGGACATTGTACAATTTATCGTTAAAGGCCAGATAACCGGAACGAAAGGTTCTCACATTAACGCCGAGATCTTCATCCAGTAACTTTTTAGAAAGCTCTACCTCCCCATAAACTGAACCTCCATGAGTTCTTTCTCCATCATAATAAGGATCATAGTTTTCCACGGTGTTTCCAGGATGCCCTTCTGGAAGAAGCGAAAAATCGGGAAGATGGTTTACAGAATGGCTTGTGATTTTATGATTCAAATTCAATATTTTCTTTAATTTTCTTATTTCATTCTCATCGTAAAACCCGCCAAAATCCCTGATCTTGCTTCTCTTGTAGGTAGTGGTAACATCGTAATCAGCGGTAATTCCCAGATTATTCTCCATTATTGCAAAATCAAGCATCATTTCCACACAGGATCTGGCACACAGGTCATGGGTCATTATAAAAGTAGCTTTACTCAGAAAAGGGCTTGTCTTCTTCCAGCACGGATACGGGACGTGTTTTTCATATATACCCCTCAGGAAAAGCATTATTGTGTCAGAGGTGGGTTCAAAACCATTGGAATATGTCCTGTACGCATCAAGTGTTCTTCCCAGAAGATTTCTCGTAATGATATTTCTGAAGGAGAATCCTATAAGATACGTAAATCCCTGCTCATATTTATATTTTGTCACAGCCACAGTATTGTCATTGTAAACACCAAGAGAAGAAGCGCCGTTCAACAAATAAGAAACCGTCTCGAAACCATAAGAGTATTTCTCGCCCTTCAAACTTATAGTTTGTTCAAGGGGATCATCGAACCATTTAAGCGATGGATCTTTACTATCCATATTCCATGTCATTGTATTCTTTGTCCAGGAAGAACTGACTCCCCGGATTCCAGATATAAAAAATAAACCGTTATCCTTCATAA
>JAMOUL010000282.1 GCA_027062035.1 Candidatus Aminicenantota bacterium
AATACGCCCCCGGGATGTGGACTATGTTGTTTTCTATGAAAAGCCCTTTCTCAAGTTTGAAAGGATCCTCAAGCAGGTATTTTCTTCCTTTCCTTTAACATACCCTGTTTTTCGCGAATCCATGTCTGTCTGGCTCAAAGACAAACTCTGGATAAAGGCACTGATACAGGAAACATTCGGTATAGAGGAAGAGCGCATCCTCTTCTCCCACCATCATCTCTCCCACGCAGCCTCTGCCTTTTATCCTTCTCCTTTCGAAGAAGCAGCTATACTGACAATAGACGGAGTCGGAGAATGGACTACAACCGCAATAGGTTATGGAAGGGGACACGAGGTTAAGCTTTTCGAAGAAATAAGGTTTCCCCACTCTATAGGCCTTCTTTATAGCGCCTTCACAGCCTTTCTCGGATTCAAGGTAAACAATGGAGAATATAAAGTTATGGGTATGGCCCCATATGGAGAGCCAAGATATGTTGATAAAATAAGGAATCTTATAGAGATAGAAGACGATGGCACCTTCAGGCTTAATATGAAGTACTTCGCTTTCCATCGCTCCACAAAAAGAACATTTTCCAGGGCATTTACAAAACTCTTCGGGGAGCCAAGGGACCCAGAGGAAGCCGAGCATCTTGATCAATATTATGCAGATATAGCCGCTTCAATTCAGAAGATCACGGAAGAAGCCATTGTAAAACTCGCAAGAAGGGTAAAGGAGCGGACCGGATCGGAAAACCTGGTAATGGCCGGAGGAGTGGCACTTAACAGCAAGGCTAATGGCCTCATCCTGAAGGAGACCGGTTTCAAAAACATATATATTCAACCTGAAGCAGGAGATGGAGGTGGAGCTTTAGGCGCTGCTCTCCTGGCCCATGCTATACTTACCGGAGAAAGACCCTCCTTTGTACTGGATCATGCTTACTGGGGAAAGGGTTTTGAAAACGGGGAGATCGAAAAATTTCTCAGGGAAAACAATATTAAGTATGAAGAACTCACAGATGACAGGCTTATAGAAAGAACCGTGGACCTTCTTGTACAGGGAAAGGTGATAGGATGGTACCAGGGAAAGTTTGAATGGGGACCCAGGGCGCTGGGAAATCGTTCTATACTTGCAGACCCGAGAAGAGCTGAGATGAAGGATATAGTGAACCGAAAGATTAAATTCAGAGAACCATTCAGGCCCTTTGCTCCATCCACTCTCGAAGAAACAGCCGAAGAGTATTTTGAACTTGGTCCAAACAGGAACCAGCTTCCACTCAGATTCATGTTAATGGTGGTACCTGTAAAGGAGGACAGGAGAGTCATTCCGGCAGTAACCCACGTGGATGGAAGTGCCAGGGTCCAGACAGTTAAGGAAGAGCTAAATCCCCTTTATTACAGACTCATAAAAAGCTTCGGGGAAGCTACAGGGGTACCTGTAATTTTGAATACATCCTTTAATCTTAGAGGGGAACCCATTGTGACCACCCCGGAAAATGCCTATTCTACCTTTTCCAGGAGTGGAATGGATGCCCTCATAATGGGGAATTATCTTGTTGAAAAAGGGGGTGAATAATGTTTAAAAAAACCGGAAGAAAAGCCAAAATTTCAGGAGAACTTATGAAATTTCTCTGGAAGAATAAACTCTGGTGGCTTGTCCCCTTCATAATTATCCTGCTTATATT
>JAMOUL010000283.1 GCA_027062035.1 Candidatus Aminicenantota bacterium
TCTGCGGTTCCACCCCCTCCACGGCAGAGAATATGACCACCAGCCCATCCAGAACCCTCAGGGACCTCTCCACCTCGATAGTGAAATCCACATGTCCCGGGGTGTCTATGATATTGATTCTATGGTCGCGCCAGTAAGTGGTGGTGGCTGCGGATTGAATGGTTATTCCCCTCTCCTTCTCCTGAATCATCCAGTCGGTGGTTGCGGACCCTTCGTCCACCTCCCCCATCCTGTGTATCTTGCCTGTATAAAACAAAACCCTCTCCGTTACAGTGGTCTTTCCGGCGTCTATATGGGCGGCGAAGCCCATGTTTCGAATACGGGTAATATCCAGCTCACTTTCCGACATTGCCGATAATTTTAACGTATAGCAATGAGGGAAATTGCCGCTCTTCGGAGACTAAATCAGCCCGCCAGTCGAAATTTGACAGATAAAATCAGCAGAAATCCGAATCCGACTTTCTCTCAGAGAGTGCTTTTCTCACAAGCAGTTCCCGCTCCTCCAGCAGTTTCTCCAGAATTTTCCTCTCGCCCTCGCATATCCTTTCGACCAGTGAGTTGAATGAATTGGCATCTCCTCCGCCGATTTCCGCAAGGATTTTCTTGGCTCTATCTACACAGTAATAGTATTTTAACCTGTAATTCTCAATATCGAATTTATTCCCACCCAGCAGTGAAAACAGCTCTTTTCTCTGGTTCTGCATCTTCCGATTCCTTAATTCTCCATAAATCAACCATGCGACAGCTCCCAAGAGAAGAAGTGACACCAGAATGAAACAGCGTCCTGTGAAAGGATCAATACTTACTTTCTGGAATAGACCACATAAGCCAAACCCTGCAAAAACTAAAATTCCAGCGAAAAGTACCCCAAATATAAATCCTTTCAACTTATCCATAATTTTAAGTTTAAAGTTAAAGTTTACGAATGCCTTAAAATATCCATGTCCATGAGAAAAGTCCACAGGAAGGAGAGATACACTATCAAAGATTATTACCAGTGGGAAGGGGACTGGGAATTAATAGATGGCAGGCCTGTGGCACTGGCATCTCCGGGGGCTTTGCACCAGTTCGTTGCCACATATCTTGCCCACATGTTTATAAGCCAGATGGACGAATGTCCCACCAACTGCTTCGTAGCCACAGAACTGGACTGGATCGTGGATGAAAGCAATGTACTGCGTCCCGATATTCTGGTAATTTGCGGGCATAAGCCCGATAGTGAACATATCAAAATAACCCCCAACCTCGTGGTGGAAGTCGTATCTGCGCAGAGCAGACCAAAGGACGAAATCGTTAAATTTCAGATTTATCAGAGAAAGCAGGTTCCATATTATATTCTGGTTTATCCGGAGGAGAAAGTTGTTCGAATATTCGAATTCAGAGAAGGAAAATACGAACAGGTTTATGAAGGTTCAGGGCAGGTAGCCATTCAAATCGGAAATTGCAGTGTCAATTTAAATTTGGCAAAATTATTCGAACGAATCTGACATTGTAAACTTTAACCAAATGGGCAGGGTTTATTACATTTTCAGCCACGGGACCCTGTCCCGAAGGGAAAACACCATCCTGTTCCAGAACGAAAGGGAAAAGAAGTTCATTCCCGTCGAAGATATCGAAGAACTCTTCATTCTGTCCGAAATTT
>JAMOUL010000284.1 GCA_027062035.1 Candidatus Aminicenantota bacterium
GGGGTTTGCTCCCTCCAGATTACAGCCGAAGGCCACAATTAAATTCTCGCGGGGCACGTAGACAAGGAGCGTTCTTGTCTCCGCCTGGGCCCCGCTGTGATAAACGAGGAAATGGCCATCTCTGGGACGAAGGGACCAGCCCATACCATAATCGGTAAGATAGCCCTTTGTAGTAGCCATGGAAGTCCACATCATATCCACAGTCTCAGGCTTCAGTACCTTCCCATCCTTTATCCCCTGTACAAACTTAAGGAGGTCCAGCACCGTTGAACGTGTACCACCAGCTGCAAAGCGACTGCTCATGTCAATAAATTCAGAATTTTTAAGTTCGCCTTCCACTATTCTATAGCCCCTTACCCTGTGTGGAATTATTCTATCAGGGGAATCCATGAGAGTATCCTTCATCCCGAGAGGGTCCCACAGGTTCTTTCTCATATACTTACCATAGGGCATCCTGGCAGCCCCTTCTATAACTGCCCCCAGCAAATTATATCCGTAACTGGAATAGTGAAACTCCGTGCCTGGTTCCGCCACAAGCTCAAATCCTGCAAAGATGGACAGAGCTTCCCTTGTGTCCTTATGTGTTTTTATATGGAGCTCTTCGTAGGAACGATAGTGGCTTATTCCTGCCAGATGACCCAGCAGGTGACGTACTGTAACCGGCCATCTTTTTCGTGGAAAATAAGGCACATATTTCTGAACTTCATCGTCCAGTCGGAGTTTCCCCTTTTCCATAAGCTGAAGTATTGCCACTGCTGTCATTGTTTTTGTAATGGAGGCAAGACGATATGAAGATTTCACGGTAGCAGGGGTCATGTTCTCCAGGTCAGCATATCCAAAACCCCTGGCCCATATTACATCATCCTTCATAAACGCGACGGAAAGGCCAGGAATCCTGTCCACCTTCATCTGTTTCTTAACAAAATCCTCATAGGCTTTAACAGGCCTATCATATTTTCCCGCATCAAGCGGTGAAAAAGACGCCAGAAAACCCAGCGCAATAATTAAAATGGTTTTTCCCCTCATAGGTCCTCCTGCTTTCTCTAACATAAAATTATGGCTTTCGGAAACTTCTGTCAAGATTTTTTAATGCAAAGTTCAACATGATTTGCACCATCCCCTATTTTCCCCCTCTCGTAAAGGAGTACAGAGGGGGATTTTTGTTTCTCCAGGTGTTGACGTATCTATGTGTAAGCGCTTCAGCGCAAATACACAATGCGAGCTCCGGGGAAATGTTTAATATTCAGGCCTGAGCCCAAAATTTTGTGCTGTGCAATAAGCGCTATAACGAATGTGCAATTTCTTTACTTTTCAATAATGTCTGACTAAAATGACCTCAGGAGGTAAGCTATGAGAAAACATTTTAAACTTTCCGGTATATTTAAACCCGTTATCACAGGCTTTTTAGCGTTAACAGCATTATCCCTTCTTCTTTTTTCTTTCTCCCTCGAAGACATCATGAGTTCCCCATTCCCTTCACGTATGATAGTATCGAAAAACCGTGACCGTATAGCCTGGGTTTTTGACAATCGGGGAAGACGAAACATCTGGGTTGCAGATGCACCGAACTTCAGGGCAAGAAAACTCACAGCTTACACCGAAGATGATGGACAGGAACTCACAGCACTGAGG
>JAMOUL010000285.1 GCA_027062035.1 Candidatus Aminicenantota bacterium
GCTGACCGCTTCACCATCCCTGAGCAGAATCAGCACCCTGCCATCGGATTCCCCCATACGGTATCCCGATATATCCAGATTGCGCAGAACAGATTCCACCTTTTCAGCCAGATTGTCCTGCAAATTTTCTCGGATTAAGAGTGCGGCGGCGTTTGTCCTATTTCGTGGCTTAAGTTATTGTTTTTCATAGTGTTCTCTGTGTCGCCAAAAATGAGAGAACTGAAAATTTTGACTCGGATTTTTTGCGGGATTTTCCGATTTTGGCTCGGAAATTTTCAGAAAAATGAGAGTAATTATCTCGTGTGTTTGAAAAAGTTTGAAAGCGTTTGAAAGGCATTCAAAGATATTCAGATTTCTATAAATTCATCTGCACTTTAATAGCTTTACCTTCTATTATAAGTTCTGCCTGTTTTGGGTCAACGACTATATCTTCGTATTTTGGGTTATCGCTTCGGAGGATTATCTTTTGTTTATCGAAATACACCCGCTTGAGTGCATGTTCCCCATCAAGGCGAACTACAACTACATCCCCATTTTTCAATTCCCAGACAGATACGGGCTTTATGGCAACCACTGAGCCACGTGGAATCGTTGGTTCCATGGAGTCTCCATCTACGATAAGGGCTTTGTCAGCAGGACTCGTAAGTTCCACCAACATCCACCCCAATTCCTCTTCTTCTCCCTCTTTGGGTACCCCAGCAGACACATACCCCACAATGGGTATATACCTGTAATCAACCGGACGAAGTTCCTTACTGTGCTTTAGAACATCCTCCTGCCACTTTTCGTATTCTTCACTTATAAATATAGTGCCCTTGTCCATGAACAGCCATTCAGGATTTACTCGTAGGTCCCGTATCAATTTAACTATAAGCCATGCAGGTGGTGTTCGTTCTCCATATTCCCAATTCTGATAAGTTCTGAAAGAAATTCCTAATTTACCAGCCATCTCCTTTTGAGATAACCCTAAGGCTTTTCTGATTTCTTTTAATTTGTTACTCAAGTCAATCATGGCTCACTCCCAAAATTTCGTAATCGCACTTGACATATGCACTCAATTGAGTGTATAATTTCCCCATGACCATGAAACCTACCGCCGTAAACACGACGGAAATTATAAAGAGAAGGGAAAGGTTAGCGTATCTTCGGCTCCTTGCTCTTCGTCATGGCTTCCCCTCTCTAAAAGCCCTTGCAAAGGAACTTGGGATAACTTACGACCATCTGAGGGCTGTCATCATTGGCACCAGACATTCCCGGAGCCTTCAGAATCGCCTGATAGAACTACTTGGTGAGGAAGTAAAGGTTTTATTCGGAAAATGAGGCTTGTTATGGGTGCGGCATATGAGGAATACTACATTCATCAGATAAAAGAGTACATAAAGCGCAGAGTACTGAAAAGCAAAAAGGCTATACATGAAGATACTCTCTTTCACGAAATATACAGACAGATGAAGCACTTGAAGGCATGGTTCGACATAAACGACCTATTCAACAGAGCCACGAAGGACCTGCTTCGGGAGGAAATGGAGATAACCCTGGACGAGAAGGGATATTGGAGAAAGGCTCAATACTGGAATGCCGATTTTTCCTGCGCGAGAGTGCTGTTTCCCTTTGGAGCACATGGATTCAGGTGTGCTGACAAAGATGCTATCTTTATCCGAATCAAAAGGGAGCCTTTCTCCCGTGCCGTCTGGAACCTGATTCCCGGAGAAGAGACAACTGCCATGGGATTGTTTTCCAGACCCCTTGAGTTTGTGGGTTATGAGGAGCAACACCCCTTTGTTCACCTGTACTTCTATGCAGGTGAGAAGGATGGAAGGCACTTCTTCATAGAGATTCCCATTATCTTCACCCCTCGAAAGGTTCGAATTGGCGGCGAAATGGTGGAATCTCCATTCCAGTTCTTCTGGGCCTCACCGGGCGGAAACGGTGGCATAGACATTCCATACATCCCGGGGAAAGGCTGGAAAATGGGTGGCAGGAAAGTGGAAAAGCCTTTTGTCAAAGATGGGGTGTTGCTATGAGACTATACGTGGTGGGATTAATGTGGGAGGATAGTTTTTCACTCCTATCAATATATGTACCGGAGAGGGTGGCCCGTAAAGCAGTAGAAATTATGAGAAATACTCTGGAACTCCCTGCAGTGTTTATGAGCCATCACACGTGGAATCTATTCAAACGGGGGTTGAGGGCAACGAGAGCCAACCCAGGAGGCGGGACATGTATATCCTGAATCTTCGCAGGAAGATCATTCACTCGGAAGCGAATGTGAGAGGGGATTGCAATGTGGATGAGATTGTGGAGGTGAAAAGGGTGAGAGATTACAGCGAATACAGGAAGAAGGGTTTCAGGTTTTGTGCAAAGTGCATGAGGTTCATGTTGCAAACCAGGGAGGTTCATCATGTGGCCATTGAAGAGAAGTGAAGAGGAAAAGGTGAAAGAGGGGAACTTTGCCCAGATGGGGGAGTTTCTGGATCAGCTGGAGGAATTCATCAGGAATTACATGACTGAGGGAATAGATTACGGCTATATCTATGATGAGGAGACGGGTAAGCGTTCTGATAAGCCCGTATTATTCAAGGCAGGTGCTGAAAAGCTTCTTCGAGCATTTGGTCTTGTGGTTGAGTATCATGTGGAGAAGAAGGAGGACTGGGAAAAGGGATTCTTCGTCTATGAGGTGGAGGCGAAGGCATACAAGGATGGCGAGTATCTGGGAAGCGGCTTCGGAATTGCTGTAAGCAGAGAGAAAAGGTTCAGGGACAGGGATATTCACGAATTGCCGAATGCTCTAATAAAACTTGCAAAGAAAAGGGCTCTCGTGGATTTGGTTCTGACGCTAACTGCTGCGTCTTCCTACTTTCTACGTTCCTCTGCAGAGGTGGATGAGGGAAAACTCAGCGAAGAGCAGAGGAGATACATGAGGAAACTGGCAAGGGATAAAGGTCTGGAGTGGGACTTCGTGAAGGAGAATATCATAAAACCCCTTACTGGAAAGGATTCCTCCAAAAAACTCACCAGAGCAGAGGCTTCACAGGTGATTGATGCCCTTCTGAGGTGGGAGGGGCAGAAATGACTGGCAGGCTGTTGCCTGCCTCTCCTGAAGGGCTATGTGGGTAAGCACAAAGGAAGCTTCTAAATTGCTTGGAGTAAGTGAGAGGACTATTCGAAGGTGGGCAAGGAATGGAAAGTTAAAGTCGAAAGAAGTAGATGGTAAGGGGAGGGGTGGGAAGGTTTTACTGGTCTGGATAAAGGACACACTAACGACATCAACTAAGGACAGGAATGTCCTTTATAAATCTATTTTAATCAATGATTTAGAAAAAATAAACGACACGACAAAGGACATTGACGACACTGGGGAAAATTCGGGAAATATTGTGTTGATGGGAAAGAGCGGGGATATGTCGCCAATAGAAGAGGTCAATGGCGACACTGAAACCGATTGGCGACATTTTGAAAATTCAAAAGAAGAATTTGATACAAAAGAACTTAACGAAATTAGTCAGAATAGCGATTGGCGACACTCAGAAGAGGAACTTTTGGAGGTTGAGGAAGTAGCGGAAATACTTGGTATATCAATAAGATCCGTTCAAAGGAAATGCAAAAATGGACAGTTTGAATGTTCGTCAATCAGGTCCAAAGGAGGAAATAATGGGATTCGCTACTTGATTAAATTGAGTTCTCTTCCTCCAGAAGCCCAATACAGGTATCTCGAGTCCCGTTTAGGGTTAAGGTATGAGGACAGGGTTTTGTTGAGGGCTAAGGAGAAGGGGATTCAATTCGAGGAGTGGGAAGCAAGAACGAAGAGGGGGCAGCAAAGGCTGAGGGCACTGGTAATGTTTCTTTCCAAGCCGGAGGGATTGTCGAAGGAAAGGTGGGCGGAGGTGGTGGGTAGGATGGTGGGAAGAAGCAAGCAAACTGTATGGAGATGGTATGGGGAATATATCAGGGGCAGGAGGAGGGAGGGGAAGACGGGAGTTTTGAAGCTTCCCTCGGGGAAAGTTATCAGAAGCCGGTCTTTTAGCGATGAGATTATGGAGTTTGCATTGCGTAGATTATACGAGAGGGCAAAAAGCGGAAGGGGGCTATATCACGGCATAAGGGGGCATGTGTGGGAGGATGTGAAGGAGGTCTTTGGACTTTCTGAGGACAAAAAGGTTTCATTTTACAGGTTTTTGGGTGAAGTGCTTTCGGATGCGGGGGTTGTGGCATACATAGAGGGTGGAGAGAGGAAAGTGGAGAAAGAGATTGCCCCTTATATCATAAGGGACAGGGAAGTTTATGAACCGCTTGAAGTCATAGTGGGGGATCAGAAAGTCTGGGATTGGGTGGTGGAATACGAAGGCAGGTTAGTAAGACCTGTTTCTTACTTCTTCCTGGACATGAAGACTATGGCAGTTGTGGGGCATGTGATGAGCATTTCCACATATTCAAGGTGGGAGGTGGGGTTAGCTTTGAAGAGAGCTGTCTACTACGGAATTCCAGAAGTGATATATTTTGACAACGGAAAAGCAGAACTTAGCAAATACATAGAACAGGTGCAAAATCGCATTGGCTTCATTAAGTGGATAGCCCTTCCATACAATGCAAAGGCAAAGCTAAATGAAACATTTCACAGGAAGATGGATTTGATTTTAACCAGGTGGGAGATTCCCGGATATTTCAGGAGAGAGGGGGACAGGGAAAAGGACATACTAAAACGGGAGAACTTAAGGGAAGGGGTTTTAAGTTTTGCAGAATTTTACGAAGCAGTTGAGAGGGCAATAGATGAGCATAATCGGGGCAGGATTGAAGAGGTTTTGAAGAGCAATCGTCCCGTTTATCTCAAGGATGATCTGGACTGGATGTTCCTCTATGGGGTGGTTCGCAAGGTGAGGAATTCCACTGTCCAGATTACCCTGGACGGATTTAAAATGCTCTTTTACTCTCCAAAACTTGCACCCCACAACGGAAAAAGAGTGGAAATCAGAATAAACCCCTATGAAGTATCGGAGAGCAAAACCGCTTATGTGCTTACGCTGGAAGGGGAACTCATAGACAGGGTGGAACTCTGGGAGGCTATAGATCCACGTGACAGGAAATCACTATCCGAGAAGATGAGGCAAAAGAGACAGATAGTCAAACTCTACAGGGAATTCTTCAGAAGGTATGAGAAAAGGGCTAAGGTCATCAAGTTGAATGGGGAGGTTCGGACAAGGAGGGGTGGGAAGAGGAAGGAAATTGACAAGCAAAAAGCGTATTTGAAACTGGCGGAAAAGTATGGCTATTGAAAGGAGGTTGAGCCATGATGGTCAAGGTCAGGCTGGAAGATGAGAGGGGGAGGATATACGAGGGGAAGGTGGAGGATGTGGTTCTGGATATGCTGTTCAAGTGGAAGAAGGTTCTGAAGCTATCGGGCATAGATGAAGAGGAAGCTCTGGACATAGTGCTGCGTGCAGGTTTTTATGAGTTACAGCACCGGATAATGGAAAAGGAGGCTGAATATGGGGTGGCTTGATTGGCTGAAGAAGAAAACCTCCGCATTGATATTGCAGCATGGCAACGACAGCGAAATAGTGGATTACGACAGGGTAATCATCACGAAACAAGGCATATACGTGTGGGAAGACGGGGCTATCTCAGGAAAACTCTACGATTGGAGAGACATAAAGCATGTGGAAATATTGGTGGCAAAGGTATTTTTGAGGAAAAGGTACCAGCTGGAGAATGCACGATTCATAAAAATAGTGAAAGGAGGCGCGAGATGAAGCTGGAACTGAAGACGGGGTGGAGGCAGAAAATTTCTGTCCCCGGTAAAGCCGTGCATTTTGACACTAACGGCTCTGCTCTGACGACGACGGGAATTGGTTTTCTGGACAAATTGAAGTTTCGCGTGGTTGCAAGGGCAACAGCGTCAGGGGTACTGTTCGGTGGGCGCAAGTGTTTTAAACATGAGATGGAGATATATCCAGATGGATTCTGCGTGAAGGGATATTGCGAGCGGGAATTGGCAGCGATAGGTTCATGGGCAGAATATGGATTAGAAGTGGACATTCCTCGCGGTCACATAATTTGGTATCACAATGGTGAACCATATGAGTTTCCTTTGCCAGAAGAGTTTCAGGGAACTACTGTCTGGATCGATGGCTATTTTATCAACACCGATATTACATACGCTCATATTTGCCCTCCTGCTCTGGAGGCATCCATCGACCTAATCATTGTGGAGTCCGGCAATAGGCTTGTGGACGTCTTCAACATCGAAGAAGGCGCTGGGGATTTGATATACTCTGCCGTTTCATATCGGTACCTGCGGCTGTACGGCAATTACACATGGACAGACGGCAAACCCCTTCCCCCACAACTTTACCAGAAATTTGAAATCAAGGAGGTATGAACATGGTTATAGAATGGTACGAAGGAGAATATGGGCAGGAAGTCAGATTCTCCGTCCTGACGGAGAACGGGGAGCCGCTTTCCTTGGTGGATAGCGTTGCAAAGCTACTGGTAGAAGTAGGAGCCGAAATAAGGGAAATCCCGCTGGTTTCAAATGGGGACGAGCTCATATACGTAGTAGAACCGGGATGGGCAGCGGGAGAATACACTGCTCAGATTGAGCTCTCGTATCCAAGTGCGAAGGTGAGGACGCCTGTCTTTGTGATTCGAGTCAGGGAAAGCGTCAAGGAATAAAAGGAGGTGAAATATGAACAGAATATGGAGGGACGTATATCAAGAGGCAAGCAAAATCCTGCCTGCTGATGTGTTCGAGCAAATAGAGCGGGAGGTGTCTAAGGCACTGAGGAAAGGAACGAAAGCTGGTAAAACTATTAGTACCTCACATATTTTGCCTAAATTTCTATTGGATAAGGAAACAAGACAGTGGCTCTCCCGATATGGAAAGGAACTGATTGTAGCAATAGCCCTAAAACAGGGATATGAGGTTGAATTTCTGATAAGGGAGGGAAACGATGAGGATTAGGAAGTACATAAAGAAACCGGTGACTGTTGAGGCAGTGTTTCTAACAAAAGGAAACATGGAAGAAATCGCAGAATGGATACGGTCAGGAGGGTATGAAGCAAGGATAGAAGGAGACCATCTGATAATACAGACGCTGGAAGGAGAGCAAAGGGCTTCTGCTGGATACTATATAGTCAGAGGTATAAAGGGTGAATTCTATGCAGTGAGAAAGGACATATTTGAAACCACATACGACATACTGGAGGTGGCGCAGTGAGAGCCCTATTCACAGGTAGTGGTTCGGTGAGGGAGAAAAAGAAATTTATGGAATTTCTGGCGGAGAATTTCCCGATACTACATGAGATAGCACTTCGTATAATCGCCAATGAGGTAATTGAGGGCAACAACTTACGGACACAGGTAATTATGAAAAAGGTCTTCGTCCGTTTGTGGGAGACATATTTGAAAGAGAATCTGGACGAAAAGAAAGCAGAAAAGCTGTTGAAAAATCTTGGAGTACGTTACTATAAGAGTGAAATGACGGCTCTGGAAGCTTTGCAGGCAATATATGAAGAAACCAGATTCAGGGTGGGGGCGAAAGCCCCCGGGCAGAGCAAGGAGGTCAGCCATGTATGATAAGTTCACGAGCAAAGTGCTGAAGAGATATGGTATCAGCCTCTCGGACGTAGAGAGGCTGACCGGCTACTCCCGCTCCACCATAAGTCAGGTGATTAGTGGAAATTATAAGGGAAGCGAACATACACGCAGGGAAATTATAGAAGCCGTACAGCGACTTATAGAGGAAAAAGAGGGGAAGAAGAGAGAATTTCTAACGACTGCACAGAGGATGATGATGGGGGTTCTGGAGGACACATACGAGTTCAGGGATTTTGCTCTCATCACGGGAGAAAGCGGGATAGGTAAAACCTATACTATAAGGAAATTCATGGAAAGGCATCCTGACGTGTTCTCTATAAAGATACGAGTTCGCATGCCATATGGTGAAATTCTCAGGGAGCTCCTTCGGGCTCTGGGTATCGGACGGTTTGTGGGGACAAATGACGAAAAGCTAAGGGCAATAATGGACATACTCTCTGCAAGGGGAATAAGGATGCTCATAGTGGATGAAGCGGACCTCCTGGTATCCAAGAATAGGGAAGCGTTCCAAAACAAGTTGGAGATATTCAGAGAGATATGGAACGATGGAAATGGAGTCGCGGTGGTTTTAGTGGGTCTCCCCAAACTTCAGAGGGCAATCCTGGAAAGCGTGGAGACATATGTCTATTCCAGGATGGGGCATATTCTCCAGCTTCCTGAGCCTGAACCGGACGAACTGGAGCAGTTTCTTCGCAATCAGGTAGTGGAAAAGGATGAAGAAGCCATAAGGAAAGCTGTATCCCTTGCCAAGCGGGGATTTTTTCGAACCCTCAAAAAAGTGATAGCCCGCTCGGTGAAAGTAGGTCTTGAACCTGCAATTGCTATGCTATCCCATGTAGCATAGGGGGAGACTTCCCCCTTTCTCTCATTTTCGTGAGAATTTATTTTAATCCAGGGCATGCCACCACCAGTGGCTTTCGGGATAGTTTTCACCTTCTGTGTAAATTTTGATATACTTCTTAAACCTTGCTTTTAATTTTTTGTCCTTCTTTACCCTCTCAAACACCTCCTTAAGCAATCCCATGAGGTATTCCCACTCTTTCGGGTCGGGCTTCTTTCCTGCCATGAGGGCATCGGAAAGTTCGGAAAGCCAGTAGATAAATTCCTCAACCCAAATTTCATTCCATTTAATAAGACTTTCAGCCTCCCTCCTTACAATATCCATTGGATACTCTATCTCAAATTCATACTCCTCGGAACCTTTTTCTATTTCCATTTTGCTTAATTTTATAGTATCTTCTGTTTTCTGTCTCCATTTCTTTAGCCTGCTCATAGGATGAAATGTAAGTATCCTCAAATCCATATCCACAGCCACGAATCTCTTGCCATCCCAGAAACGGAAATCGGGTACTTCTTCACCAACTTCATCACTTTCAAAAGTCCCTATAACTATGTGCGTAGCGTTTGCAATGGTTTCGTTTGCTTTTTTGAGATATTCCTTGGGCGTTTTAGCCTCTATGTATTTTTTGTGTCCATGTCTATCAAAATGTTCTTCTAAACTGTTATTGTACACCTTCCCCTTATATGTCCTTCTTGTTCTTGGAAACGTTAGCTTCCCCTCTTTCGCGAGCTTTATTATGCTTTCCAATTTGCTCTTTATCTCTACCCAATCGTAGTTTTTGAGAACTTCGTGTTTTTCCATCTCCCTTGCCCACTGGGGTTTTTCCACTGGCTTAAAAAAGGCGACGGTAGTAGTTCTGCAACCAAAGTGATAGGGTGGAAGCTTGGGAATGTTTTTATTCTTATAAAAATCTTCATTGGTTTTAAGGGTTATCTTCTTAAACCTTTCCCAATCCTTTTCCTCCACAAGAGGCTTGAATTCCCTTCTCTTTCTTTTGAGATTGTTGATTACCCTCTCCTTTTCTTCTACCAAGGCAGCGACTTTTATGATCTTCCCGTGCATCCTTCTGCATATTCGGGTTGTTCTTTCATCCAGAACAGCCACCACCTTAGCGTATTGAATGCCAGCCCTCTGATAGGATTCTACTGTTCCGATATTGTGGAATGTTCCTGCCCAGTGGGTTGCGACAGTTTTCCAGTAATGCTTTCGCTCTCTTAAAATATCATTCAAGTCCTCTTCCAACTTTTCAGCCAACTGGTTCAAAGTAAGACCCTTTTCGAAGTATTCCTCAAAGCGTTCCTTCATAACCTGCTGAATGGTCTCGCTTTGATTATTCTTCAGCCAAAAGAAGGCATACTTTTTCATAGTGTTCAATGCTTCTTCATCCATCTGGGAGAGGGAGAAACCCATAGCCGAAAGTCCGCTCTCGTAAGCGGAATACACAAACTGTATTATAGGTCTTCGGGCATATTCTATGAGGCTTTCCCCGAAGTACGCCTCGAACATGTCCAGAATTTGTTTTATGTGCTTTTTATCGAGTCTCTGGTTTTCTCCCCACATGCGAATGGTCTCCAAAAGCTCCATAATGAAGTTTCTTTTCTGGCGCTCGAAGGTCTTTGAGAGGGCTTCTTTGAGAAGCTCCGAAAGGTCCTCAATGTTGAGAACTCTGCTTGCTTTGAGCACGCTGGAGTAGTCGCTCAAGCTCAGCGTCTGAGACATAAATAACCTCCTGCGTTTTGAAGTTATATCCACAGCGTTTGCACTTTCTTCTCCTGATGATTACCACCCCCAGGCTTATGGTTTCCACTACCCCGGATTTTCCTCCACAGCGCGGACACTCCATTACCACACTCCTGTTATAAGGCGGGGCTTGCCTGCACTTGTGTTCTTTACTGCCAGAGCCAATGCCCAGAACAAGTCTGCATGCTTTATCATCTCATTTCTCTCTGCATCATAGGTGAAGCCCGTCTGGGTGGGTTTTCTCTTTATAGCATGGAGCTGCATGATGAGGTCTCTGTCGTTGGGGATTTTAATCTTCCTTTCGGAAAAGAGCCTTTTGAGGGTCAGAGCCATTTCCTCCTTTTTCTCCCTGGTAAACCATACACGCTCAATTTTATGCCCCAAGATAGTGGCAAGTTCATCATACAATCCCTGACCGATGCCCGTCGCATCGATGGAGAAGAGGGATATATTCCACTGCTCGAATAACAGAAGGACTGCATCCTTCTGCTTTGCTAAAGATTGCCCCTCTATCGTCTGTATATGCCTTGTCCAGACTATTCCATCCCTGTCTTCCTCTACCAAGGTGATTGCTGTCAAATCCTTATAGCGTCCCACATCCATACCACCCAGAACGGGGGCATCCGTCCAGACGAGGGTGTCTGCAATGGCATCCTTCACCTCGTGGTATGTCAGAAGAGCCGTCTCATCGGAGAAGAATTCGCATTCGTAAGCCTGTCGCCATGTTTGCTCGTCGAAGAGGCTCTTGAGCTCTTCTATATCCACATTCAGTCCGTCTCTCACCGCATCGTATATGGTTATCTTGTAGCGGGAAAAGCGTGGGTATTTATCCGGGTTGTTCCATATTTCTCCGAACTTGTCATAGGTGGTGTATGGGGTTGATAGCACCGTCAGACGCTTTTTTCCGACGGTTATCGAGGGGACCACCGCCTGCCACATGAGGTGGCTTCTCAGGTGCCATGCGAACTCATCCAGATAGACATCCCCTGTATAGCCTTGGACTGTCCTTGGATTGGAAGGGAGGAAGAAGATACGCTTTCCCCCAGGCAGTATAAGGCTATTCTTATCTTCCATATAATCTATGCCCAGGCTTTCCATGTGCTTTATGGCATAACGCCTAACTATATCCGACTGCATCTGGGATGCACTTACGACGATCTGATCTTCCTTCCTTTCTATGGCGGAGAGAACAGCCTCCAGCGCTATCGTGAAAGTAAAACCAATCTGGCGGGACTTGAGGACTATACGGAAACGGGAAGAGTCTTCCACAAAGCGTCTCTGGTAGGGATAGAGCATGTCCAGAGCTTTTTCCCTTAAAGAGCCTATTACCTCCACCGAAAGACTTCTGGGCTTCTTTCTTCTTTTCTTCACCTTCGTGTGTTTTTCAAGCCGCTTTAATGCCTTTGTGAGCCTGTCCAGTTTTCTCAGTTGAGCATCTGTTAGTTCTTCTCCCTCCTCCTGAAGGGATAGGATGGCGTTTATCTGGCGCTTGATGGCTTCTATGCTCTCGTCGGAGATTTCATCGTCCCACCTTTCCTGCCTCTTCCAGCGATATATCGTATCGGGATTTATGCCCATGCGCTCTGCTATTTCTTCCGCTGAAAGCCCTGAATAATACAAAGCCCTTGCCCGGCGACGAACCTCCTTGGGATAAGCCATCAGAGCCTCCTTATATTAAGCCCTTTGATTATTTCCTTTGCTACTTTTTCAGGGAAATCACCCATTATGCTCTCTATTTCCCTTTCAATATTGGAGAAAAACATTTCTATGGCTCTGCGCATAAACGGGTTGGCTTTTCGGGGAGGCTGAATTACTTTCTTAACTGGATGTGGAGCGCCTTTCCAGTATAATGCTTTCTTCTTTCTGGGTCTTATAACAACGCGGGGTCTTCCATCGTGAACGGCGCGGGCATAAATCTTATTGGTCCCTACTATCCACATTCCCTTGCTTAAACGAGTTGCATGTATACTTCTTCTTAGCTCCCCTGTCCTCACTGGAACAGTCTTCTCCACCACTATCGCCCTGATACGATGAGCAACCTTACCCGCCAGCCTATCCAGTTCATCTGTCAAATTCATATTAGTTTGGCCTCTATGCTCTTTAAAACCTCCAGGGTATTCTCACTCTCATTTTCGTGAGAATTTCCTTCATCCCACACATCAAAAGGTTTGAATCTGAAAGCATCTCCTCCAGCCATCTGCACTATGGGATTTAATTTGCTCTCCATATAACGCTGACGGCTCTTTATGGTAATCTCTTTGAAGAGCTTCATCTGCACTTCCGCCTCAGAGCCACCTCCAAGATGTCCGGGCGAGACAATCCCCACAAGTCGGGGAGGAACCGCATGCGCTGCGAGGATTTCCTCCCTTGCTGCTTTATACAGATTTTCGAAAGAGAAATCCTTCTGGTCTGTAAGGAGTTTCTCAAATCGTATGCGACCGCGAGGAACATCTATTATGATAACCTTATGAGCATTCTCAACCCCCGCTATACGAGAGAATTCCGCCTTGAGTTTCTTTGCTGCATTCTCTTCAAAGCCTACCTCTTCCGCTATCACAGCCATAGACGGCACTGCATTATGCTTGAAAAAACTGGTATGAAAGAGCTTGATATTTTGTTCCATACGAAGGCTTTCCAATGCAGAAAGCCAAGTGGGCATACCCCAAAAATAACTCAGGGGCGAATAGAATTTCAAGTGGAGTATCGCAGAATCCCCTTTCGGGGGGCTACTTGCGTCAAAGGGTAGGAAACGGATAGGCTCCCCTATTGCAGGTTCCTGGACATAAAAGAGGTTCTCCCCCTCTATAAGAATAGCCATAGTTTGGGCAGGAACATGGTATAGGGCTGTGGGCTTTCCAGAAAAATCGAACTTCGCCTCCAAAAATGCATTTCCAAACAGCTCCAGGTCGTAAGCTACTTTTTCCATGAGCGCTAGAAAACTATCTTCTGGCGTAATGTTTTCCAGAATTCCCATCGTCTTTTTATCTGCTTCTATACCTACGCGGACAGTGGCATCTACCTTAACTCTTATACAAGCCTGATGATATGCATTAGAAAAACTAAGATTCATTATTTCGTAAAACGAGACGGGAGGATAGATTATGCCCTCCCAATCTTCCAGTTTGCTTTTTCTCTTCTCAACTCTAACTACCTTCTCCACTACATTACTGTGTAGGACGACATTCATATTGGGGAATTATGTCTGAACCCAATGGCATAATCAGGTTATAAATAACACAAATTTAACATGTTAAAAGGAGGAGAGGTATGCACAATTGAACCGTGAGACTTTTGAAAGATTTGGATGTCAAATTCATTTCGCTGGTAAAGAGACCTGCCAACAGGCGAGAAAGACTTATTCTCAAGGATGATGGGGGATTTGAGTTATTCATCTCTTTCGAAAAGGCACACTTCAGTGAGGATATGGTGGTTTATGGTGTAGTATATGCCCCCAATGAGCCGGATGCCCACGGGGATTACACCACCCCCGAGGAGATAAAGAAGGCTGCATGGAACTTTCTAAAAAATGGGCGTGTGAGGAATGTAGATGTAGAACACACTTACAAGGAGGCTCCTGCCTTCGTGGCGGAGTCCTGGCTCTCGAAAGGGAATGACCCCCTCTTTCCAGAGGAGCCGGAGAATACCTGGATAGTGGGCATCCGGGTGGAGGATGAGAAACTCTGGGAGGCGATGAAGAGAGGAGAATACAAGGGGCTCTCCCTCGCAGGGACTGCCCGAGTTGTGGAAAAATCCTTCAAGTATAGAAGCTTTGCCAAAACAGACTGGCCCATTGCTCCTAAGAATACCCCCTGGAACGGAAAGGAAGCGAGAAGGCGAATTGTAGAGAAGGGAGGATGGGAACTGCTTTCCAAGTGTGTTGCAGCGGTGAAAATGGAGGGTGACAAACTCCCAGAGAACTTAAGTGATTACAAGTTTCCATTCTGCGACGTAATACATGGCAAAGTCATGATAGTCCCTGAAGCTATAAGGGTTTCAAAGGCCTTTCTGAATGGAGCCTTTGAGGTGGAAATAGATTCGGAGCTGGAAGAGATAGCCCGCTCCGTTATAGGTGAAATCGAAAAAAGAATGAGTGACAAGAAAGATGGGAGCAAACTAAGGAAATTTTTCGACAATTTTTTCAAAGGAGGTAAGAACATGGAGAAGAATGAGCTGAAGGAGCTGATAAAGGAGGTGCTGAGGGAGATTGAGGTGGAGAAGACTGAAGAGCAGAAGCAGAAACAGATAGAAGAAAAGCTGGATAAGATAGCCGAGAAACTGGAGAGTGTGGAAAAGAAAGTGCAGGAGATAGAAAAGTCCAGGAAGAGCAAGCCTCAGGACCAGCCCGCGAATGAGAGCGAAACGGAGGGGATAGTATGAGGACTATAAGTCTGGAGAAAGCCGCGGAACTGCTGGAGAAGGGCTCCATACTGCCCAGCGATTTCACCCTTGCTGGAGAGTTAACTCCTCGCCAGAGCAGGAAGTTGCTGGACATGGTGGTCCAGCAGAGCGATTTCCTGCAGAGAATTACCAGGCACCCCATGGACGACCTGAAAGTGGAGGTTCCAGTTATCGATGTGGCTGACAGGGCTCTCAAGCAGATTCCCGAGGGAACGGAGCCTTCTTCCAGCGACTGGGTGGGCGTCACCTACAAGGGACGCATTCTTCACGCTGAGGAGGTGGACCTGCCCTTCGCCGTGGTGTATTCCACCTTAATTGTGTGGAAGAAAAGTGGAGAGGATATCGAGAAGAAGGTTGCCAATATGATGGCGAAGCGCTTCGCCAACGACCTTGTGGACCTGGGCTTCAACGGGGACTCGGCATCATCTGATAATTTTTTGAAACTCAATGACGGCTGGACCAAGATTGCCAAGACGGACAGCGATACGCATAAGGTGAACTTTACCAGCGAGAGCCTGACCAAGTGGAGCCAGAGGCTGGAGGCGGTCATATCTGCCCTTCCCGAGAAGTATCATGGAAAAGCTGTTCTGGTGATGCGCACGGGAGACTACAGGGCACTGGTGAAGGAGATAGCAGGGGACAATGCGGGGGCATATCAGATTCTCCTGTCAGGGGAAACAAAGGAGTTTCTGGGATACGAAATCATTCCAGTTCCATATGTCCCGACCGAACATGTGATGTTCACCCCCATCGAGAACTTCGTCTTCGGCTATTTGGTTCCTATTCGAAGATACAGACGCGATAACTCTATGGCGCGTCAGATTGAGTATCTCTACTCCATGCATGTGGACTTCCAGTTCTCCGTTGCCGATGCTGTTGCGATTGGACATCCATAACGGAGGTATAAGATGAATCAGAGAATTATCACACTCATCCTGGGGGTTCTGTATGGAGCTTTTCCCGATTGGATGGAGCTGGAGGAGGTGCGTAAGAAGGCGGGACTGAACATAAAGGAGAAGGACAGGAAGGAGTTTTTCAGGGCTATTGCCTATCTAAGAGAGAAAGGGTTCGTGAATTTCGACGAAGACGTGATGGAATCCAACGGTGACCTGTTTGGCAAGGTCAGGATAACGGGAGCCGGTATAGACTACTACGAGAAAACCAGAAAGGGCATAAACATATGGTAAGACGTATCGTTGAGCGCGCCCTCAGGCTTGCAGGCCTTCCAGATGAAGCCCGGGCGCGCCAGATATTGGAAGAAAATGCTTCTCTTATATATGAAAAATATCAGTTAGAAATTGCAGAAGAGCAGGAAAATCTTTATATTTATGCCCTCGCCTGTTTCACGCTGGCTTCTGCACTACCTGCATTGCATACCTTCTACATAAACGATGCTCCCAGGCTCGCAAAACAATATGCAGAGACGGATATGGTCTTTCTCTCTCCAGAGGAGGTGTCGGAGGCGGTGAAGCACTACAGGCAGCTTGGAGAAGAAGCCATTAGTAAACTCAGAGGAGGCGATTTCAATGTCGAGGCGATACCCTAACCATTTTCAAACGGAAACTTGCATTTTAAACGAATTTAAACACCTTTTAAACGGTATTTTTGAGGGGGACTAAGATGATGGAAAAAATAGTGGAGGAACTAAAGGGACTAAAAGGCGCTCTTAATGCAAATAGTGTGAGCTCTGATTACTGGACTTGGAGGATAGAGGTGGAAAAGAGACTGGTTCAAATCATGACGCGCATAGACTCCGTGGACAGGAAGCTCTCCCAGACGAACAGGCTGTTGTGGGGACTTATTTCTGCTATACTGTCTTACGTCCTGCTTTCTATCATAAAGGGAGGAATATAATGGTTGATAAAATTTACGAGGTAATTAGAAAAATCTATCCCGATTTGCGGACGGATACGTGGGGGGAACCGGAGACTGTCCTGGTTTTCGTTAGTGGAGTGGAATATTTTCCATCGGACAGGGTATCTGACGAAAACAAGGTAGCAGTTGCAAGAAAAGATATATCCATAGAAGTTCATTTCTATTCCAATGATCCAAGGGAATATCTGGAATTTGAGAGGGCTATTTCATCCCATCCCATACGACTTTCAGAGCCCGACAGGATTATTCCCGTGTGGATTGAACGTATGGAGGCAGCTAATTTAAGGCCCTTCGAGGTTGTCTTCCATCTGAGAGCGAGAGATTTTGTCTTTGCAGACATAAGCCCTATGGAAAAGGGCTTAAAGAAGGAGCTGGTTGTATGATAGAAAAGCTACTGAACATTTTCCAGCCCTTGGCGGACCTCATAGATGAGCTACATACGAGCGAGGAGGAGAGGGCGAAGGCGAGAGGAATGCTGCTTTCGGTTCAGGCAAAGGCTCTTAATACAGTAATAGAATATGAAAAGGAGCTTCTGAAAGCGAAGGAGAAAATCATAACGGCAGAAGCCACTGGCCATTCGTGGCTTCAGAGGAATTGGAGACCCATAACAATGCTCATTTTCGTTTTCCTAATTCTTTACAACCATGTTATAGCTCCTATATTTTCTCTCACCTTAGCACCTATTCCACAGGATCTTTGGGATGTGATAAAGATAGGTATTGGAGGTTATATTGTGGGGCGTTCTGTAGAGAAGACTGTCCAAATTTACAGGAGGAAGGAAGAATGATGCTTATTGCCTTCATAGGGATTTTTTATCGGCATACCGAGTTTCTACCTTACGAATACAGGGTCAAGAGGTGCATTTCTGGAAGTTTCTATGTGGAACCGGAGTGGCTGAAATGAGGCAAATCGAATGGATAGTTTTGCATCACACCCTCACTGAGGACGGACAGACTGTCAACTGGCAGGCTATCCGCAGGTATCATACTGAAATAAAGAAATGGAAAGACATTGGATATCATTTTGGTATTGAGAAAATATCTTCACACTATGAAATTCTCGTAGGGAGACCACTGAACATGCCAGGAGCACATGCCATAGGTGTTAACCAGAACAGTATAGGCGTTGCCATTGTGGGAAATTTCAATGAAAACATTCCGGAGCGGAGTCTCTGGGATAAGATATTGTCATTTGTTTTTTCCCTCGCTATGACTTTCTCAATTCCGGCGGAAAGAGTAATTGGCCATCGGGAGGTACATATTCTGGCAGAGCTGGGGATAATATCCGAGCATTACAAGAATAGTGGAAGGAAGTCGTGCCCTGGATGGAATTTCTCCTTAAATGTAGTAAGGAGCAGGTTGGTAGATATGGGTATTCCAATAAGGGATGATGGGCTTTTTGCCCGTCTGTATCAGTTTGATAAGCAGGTGGTCGAAAAAAAGAAAATTTTTTGGTAAAAGGAGGTAAAAGATGAGACTGAGAGAGTACATAGAAAAGAAGGCCAAAAGAAGCGTGAGTGCTGCCCTTTTGAGGGCGTTTGGACTGGATCCCAACTACGAGGGCAGTGAGAAGCAGATAAAGGAGCAGATACAGAAAGCTATATCCCAATACCCTTCCCTCATCCCCGATTTCATAAAGGAAGTCCTCGCGGAGAAGGGTGATTCTGAGGAAAAGAGTAAGAAGGAAGAGACTCAGAAGGGTTCTGGAAAGAAGAAAAAGGGAGGAGATGAATGAACAGGAATCTTCCCGGTGTGGACATTACGATAGAGAGAGGGCTGGGGTTTAAGAGGGTCGTTCCCCTGAGGGTGGGGGCTCTGGTGCCGAAGGATGTCTCTTTGACCCTGCTCAAGAGCTGGAAAGAGGCAAAAGAGAACATAGCAGATGGAGAATTGCTTAAGCTCCTTTATGACTTCTTTCTGAATGGCGGAGGGGAGATTCTCCTGCATGGGTATTCTGTAGGGGCGGATTGGTCTGCAACTGCGGGGAATATACTCTCTGCTGCATCCGATCTTCTCACATGGAGGGATGAGTTCGGCGAGGGGATAGAGTTTTATATTCTTCCCATTTCTCTCTCTTCTGTGCAGCCGAGCGATACCGAGTACGCGGACCTGGTTCGGGCGATAGGAAACCTGAACGATACCGCCTGGCAGGATGAGCAGTATCCAGTCTTTACTCTGATGGATGCCAGGAAGAAAGGGGATAGTGAAAGCATCTCTGCTTATGTGGGGGCGCTCTCTTCTATGGGGGCAAGCCTGCTTTCTTCCTGGAGCTCATCTGCAAGGGTTGCCATATTCCTTTCCTATTCGAGGATGATGAACGAGGACGGCTCTGCGGAGGAGAGAACTGCCCTGTTTGCTATTGCTGGCAGGCTGAACTCTGCTCCGTTTCACCATTCGATTGCGTGGGTGGAGAGGATGAGCATCTCCAATGCCCTGGAGATACTTCCCAAGACGAGCGATACGGACCGGCTGGATGAGGACAGGATAGCATCGCTGGACGAGTCGCACATAAACGCTCTCAGGCTCTTCCCCGGATACGGCATCCTTCCCCATTACGACTGGATGATAGCCCGCCCGGACGATGATTATCAGAATATCAGATACCGTCGTATAATGGATGAAGCCATACGAAGGGTAAAGAGGGCATTTATCCCCTTCATCAATAGCCCCGGGGTGGATGCTGCGTCTCTGCAGGTATTAAAGGCGGCTCTGGAGAGACCTCTGGACGAAATTACAGCAAGCCCGGACAATCCAGACGCTCCAATACATGCATACAGGCTACAGCTGGAGCCGGACCCGGAAGTTCTCCTAAATGGCATCATACACGCTCAGCTGGACATAGTCCCAACGGGGAGCAAGCGCACCTTGAAGGGTGTCTTCAAGCTGGTAAAGGAAATAAAGTAGGAGGTTGAAGATGATTAACGGAAAGGTTCATGCCTGGGAGGACATAAGAATATTCATATCGGGAGTTCCCGTAGCGGGCATAAAGGAAATTTCCTGGAGCGATGAAAGGGAAGCTGAAGCAATATATGGAGCCGGTAGAAAGCCCATAGGAGCCGGACTTGGGAATTATAAGGTGGGGGGAAGCTTCACTCTGACGAAGGAGGAAGCCGATAAATTCGAGGCTCCAGCCCGCGCTGCTGGAAAGAGTGTTTATGACTACAAGCCCTTCACCATAGTGATAGCATACGAGGATCCCGATCCATCGGACAATTCTCCTCTGGTAGAAAAAAAGGTCAATCCCCTGAGGACGGAGACCATTGTGGATGTAATAATCACAAAGAGGGAGGTTTCTGCAAGCCAGAACGACAAGGAAATAACGTATAAGTATTCCTTCATAGCGAGGGAGGTGCGACATGGATGAAATTCTCACGAAAATGAGAGAAGAATACGGTGAGGTCCTTGCCGTCAGGACGAAGAACCACCTCTTCGTATTCAAGCATCCACAGGAGAAAGCTTTTGCCTTGGTATCTCGTTATCTGGATAAGATGATGAACAACAAACTGGGGGAGGGGGCGTGGGAATTGGTTTCTGCTCTGGTGGTATATCCGCAGGATGCCAAGGAAATCCTGACCAGAAAGCCTGCTTTGATTCCCTATCTGGCGGGAAAGATATTCAGCTGGCTGGGTGGTGATGAGATAGAGGAGGAGCTTTCCCCTTTCGCAGGACCATGACCTTGATTGAATTCTTCAGGAGTAAGGGAGAAGAGGACTTAAAGGATATGAAGGAGTTTCACAGGGAAAGGAAGGCGGTGGAATTCATCATAGAGACGCTCGTTGAAATAGTAGAGGCGGGAGTCCTCAGGGCTTTGGCGAAGGCGTTTGGGAGGAAGGAATGAAGAAACCCAAGAGGAATATTATTAGGCTGAAAAAACCCGCTATGTATAAAATGACATACCATATCCAGAAGAGGACTGGAAAGACAAAGGATAGGATAAATGTCCCCACCTGGATCCAGAAGGCTTTCCATCCCCATAGCTCCAGAGAGAGTACGAAGCCCATTACAGGAGGAAGTAGAAATAGACCTATGGGAATTACAATCCATGCAGCGGATATAGCTGCCAACAACATTATAGCAAAACCCATACATTCAAATTATAAACCATGAAAGACTTTATTCTCGCCTTTAAAATAGCCTTCAAGCTAAGCAACCAAAAGGCACTTATTCAAGCCCACGAACGCCTGAAGCAACTGAGCGAAGATGTGGAGAAGCTCAGAAGATACCAGGAAATAGCCCTTTACATCAATATGCACGGATGGGAGATGCTTCATGTAGGTATGCGTCTATTTTCGCGTCTTCGGAATTCTACACTCTCTTTCGTAGATGCAGCAAGCAGGATGGAAATATACAGGGTGCAATTTGAAACTCTCTATAGGAGTGCAGAGAAAGCCAAGCGAGTTTTAGATGAGATTACCCTCTTCGCCCAAAAGACACCTTTTGAACTTTCTGATTTGATAGAATCATGGAAAATGCTAAAGAGTTATGGTCTTGAACCGAATATAAGGCTCATGAAGACAGTAGGGGATGCAACTGCATCGCTGGGGGGTGGAAGAGAAACGCTTGAGGGTATAATAAGAGCTATTGGTCAGATTTATGCGAAGGGCAAGCTTTCCGCAGAGGAGTTAATGCAGTTGGCAGAGAGGGGAATACCTGTCTATGAAATTTTACAAGAAAAGCTGGGGCTTACGAGAGAACAGATTAGCAATATAGGAAGTGCTGGCATAGAAGCGCGTACAGCGATAGAAGCTTTAATAGAAGGGATGGAAGAACGATTTGGTGGAGGTATGGAAAGGTTATCCAGAACTATGAAAGGCAGCCTGTCCAATCTGAGGGACTTCTTTTTCCAATTTAAGGCAGACATCGGCACTAAGGTAATGCAGGCTATAAGGAAGGATATTCAGATAATACTCAACTGGTTAGAACAGCTAAAGAGGACAGGTAAATACAAGCGAATGGTAGAAGGGCTTGCCAAGGGTTTTTATGAGTTTTATCGTATTCTGCGAAGCGTAGCATTGGCGCTGTGGAGAGTAATAAGACCCTTTGTGGAATTCCTTTCCCAGCATCCCAAATTCACCGGATTCCTAATAGCCCTCGTTGGGGGATTGTCCGTCCTGACGGTCGCCCTTGGTGGGGTTATTATAGCGGTGGGAATTGTGGCGGGAGGTATAGTTAATCTTCTCAATCTCTATAATCTCTGGAAGCTGAAGAGCTTGGAAGTAGCTACAGCACAGAAGACGCTGGCTTTAAGCAGCATGCTTCCGACCCTTCGCCTTCCGAAAGTTCGTTTGTATAAAGGACCCATGACCCTGATAGGACTTCGCTTTAAGGGAGAAAGCGTGTTTTCCCGCCTGATAAGCCCCCTGAGGTTTGTAGGTAGGTTGCTTGGTCCCCTGACGCGCAGGTTCGCCTTCTTCGGAAGGCTTCTGGCGGGTCTGAGGGGGGTCAGGACGCTGATATTGGTGAGGAATGTTCTCTTTGCGATTCTGGGGCTTCTCTCGGGCATATCCTGGCCCCTGGTGGCGCTGATAGCTCTTCTGGGGGTGTTCGCCACTGCATGGGTGAAGAACTGGGGAGGGATACGAGAGAAGACCATGAAGGTTATAAGAACTGTGTTCGGTTTTCTAATCAATGCCTTTTTCTTCGTGATGGGATTGTTCCGCCGATATGGGAAGGTCCTTTTGAGGGTGCTTCTCTGGCCAGTTCGGCAGCTGTGGAAGGGGTGGCTGTGGTTTTCGAAGGGAATATTCGAGCTGCTGCGCAGGGTTGTGGGATGGGTAAAAGATTTTATATCCCGGGCTTTTGGTGGTGCTATCGAATTCATCGCCAAGAGCATAGAGTATCTGGGTAAGATGCTGGGCAAGGAAGATTGGGTAAAGAATGCCCAGAGGCTCAGGGAAATCGCAAAGGGGAAGGGCTGGGAAGAGCCCCGGTGGCTGAAGAATACGAGGAAGTGGTTCAGGGAGATTTCCGAGGAGGGAAGGAGAGCCTTCTCTCAGGTTCAGGAGCAGGCAGCGGGAATATCCACCCGCATGGCAGAGATGAAGGGGAGACTTTCCAGAGGTATTTCCATACCTTCCGCATCTGTAGGAGAGACCATCCGTCCCCAATTTACCAATTATTATATTACGCAGCACTTCGAGAGCGATTCCATTCGTATCACTACACAATCGCTGTCTGTTGAGGAATTCAGGGAGCTTATGGGGAAGACTCTGAGGATGGAGGTGTTGAATGCTGGATAAAATATTTTTGAATGAGGGGATTGGAGCAGTTTTGTTCGAGGGAAGCGGCTGGATAAGACTCAAATGGAAGGGATTTGAGGCGGAGATTTCTATCCCCGGAAACCTTAGGGTTTATGCGCGAAGGAAGTGGAAGATTACCCATATACCCCAGTTCGGTGATACGGTAAAGGAGGATCTGGGATTTGCCGGGATAGAGATAACCCTTTCGGGTGATATGATAACTACGCAGATAAAAGAAGATACAGTTCTGGGAGTAAAGCAGGCTAAGGGGTTGCTCATGGCTCTTAAGGAGGGGGAAGGACAGGTTTTCGAGATAGAGGACTCGGATGGCTTCCTTGCCCGGCTACATATAACGAAAGTGATACTTGTATCGCTGGAAGTAGAGCAAACTGTACCAGGAAGATATAGATACACTCTGAGGATGATGGCAGAGCTGAAGGATGCGGAGGAACTTCATGGTAGTCAGAACATATCATAGGGTTGCGGATGGGGAGGACATCTTTATGATAGCAGAACTACACTACGGAGCTTGGTGGCTGTGGGAGTGGATATACGATGCCAACAGGGACAGGCTCGGAGACGATCCCGAGAGCATAGAGGTGGGGATGATGCTTCTCATTCCAGAGCTGGCAAGGGATTATAGCACGAGGAAGGAGGTGGAGTATGATGGAGCAGAGGCTCAGGTTCTCCTATGAGGTTCTGGGGTCTCCCAATGGATATTGGCTGGTTAGGGAGGAGGGTGGAAAACTATTCATAAAGGCTATGGGCAGGCAAAACAAAAGGCATGAGGTTTTAAAATGGCGGTACTTGTCTCGAAGGCGTGGGTCGAGATAGGAGGTGTGAAGATAGATAATCCTGCAAGGGTGCATGTGGTCTCCAGTAGGAGAGATTTCGATTATGCAGAGGTGGAGCTTTATGAGAGCGGAGACTACAAGGGAAAAGAGATTAAGGTATATCTCCAGTCGTCCCTGTGGGGTCAGGCTTGCGTCCTGTGGGGGAAAGTGGAAAAGGCTCTCATGGAGAGACATCTAATTAAGCTGAAGGCATATGATTGGCTGTATTTCACAAAGGATATGCAGTTCGATAGAGCCTATTCTGGAGAGGTTTCTATGGATAGGGTTGTACGGGATGCCCTTGCCGGATTTGCCCTGAAGACCAATGGGGAATTTGCCCGGCTGAGCAACTTCGTTGCGGATAACACTTCCGTCAGGCAGATAATCGAGTATGCCAAGCATGATGGGAAGGACCTTTATCAGATTCCTGGGACGAGGGAAGTGTATTATGGTATTCCCTTTGGAAGAGAGGATGTAAGGGAATTTCACTATAAGATAGGATATAATGTTATATCGAGCAATCTGAAGTTCAAAAAGGGGGAGAATGTGAGTAAGGTGGTAGTGTGGCTCAACGACAGTCAATTCAGGTATAAATCCATAAAGGGGGAATATGGAAAAGGAGAGCCTGTCAAGACTTTTCACTTCAGTGAAGATGTATCCGATGTTGCCCAAGCAAAGAGAAGGGCCTCCACGAAGGCAAGGGACCTATACTGGCAGCTCAATTCAGATAGGTACGAGGGCTATATAGAAGTCTTCGGTAATCCCATGGTTCGGCATTCGGATAAGGTGTTTATAGAAGACCCTGCTAATGGAGATAGAACAGGGCATTACTTTATCGACAAGGTAGAGCATGAATTCTCATATGGTTATACGACGAGGATTTACATATCTGCAGGAGGTGGGCTATGATAAGGGAGCTTTTAAAGGAGATTACCAGGGAGGATATGGCGAGGGTGGGGATGGTGAAGGGCGTGGATGAGGAAAATCTGACGGTGGATGTTCAGTTGGAGCGGGAGGAGAAGGTGAGGAAGAGCCTTCCGATCAGAGTTATGAAAACGCAGGATGACCTTGGCATATACATAATTCCAAAGGTGGGAACCGAGGTCTTAGTCTTATTCGTGGATGCAAGACCTACCCCCATAGCATTTCAAGAGTGGGAGAAGATTATAGTAAAAAGGAGCGATGGTTTCAGACTGGAGATAGAGCGATCGGGGAAGGTGGAGCTGGAGAATCCACAGGGTGCAAGAATTACCATCGACGGAAAGAATGTGGAAGCGGATGGGCTTTCGTCCTTTCGGGTTAGGGCATCTCAGGTGGAGCTGGGTAATAGCGCCATCGGTGGGGTGATTACGGATAAGACCCTCCCTGCGTGTATATTCTCTGGAGCGCCCATGGTGAATTTTTCATCGAAAACAGTAAAGGGGAGCAGTTAGCATGGCTATGAATGGGGATGCACTTGGAATGGAAATCTTTTCAGAGATAAACAGACTTTCCGATGATGCAAAGGGAAATACGCAGGAGGTATGGAAGGCGATCGGAAGGGCAATAGTCAGATACCTTCAGAACAATATGGAGGTTCAGCTTGCTGATGTTCTTATGAATGCTTTGTCCAATGCGAAAGTTGTCCCCAATGACGGCGGTGCTACTTTGAAGACAGACCTTTCTACCTATATCAGTCAAAATCCAAACAGGAGTAAGGTTAGATGAGGGACCTGAAGTGGAATCTGCAGGAGAACGACCTGGAGGTATGCACGGATATTTGTACCGTTCATGGGGAAGAGTATCTAATGCAAAAATTCGCACTGAGGCTCCAGACCCCATACTTCTTTGGGCCACTGGACTGGTCCTTCGGGAGCGATTTGATGACACTGGTGAATTCTCCTGGATGTGTTGAAAACGCCTTTATAAGAGTCGTAGGCGATTCTCTTATGAGCGACCCGGATGTGAAGGACTTTGACATTCGAACTGATGAAGATTGCCAGTTTCAGGTGGAAATTCTTCTAAAGAGCGGGGAGGTGGTAAATGTCCAGATTTCCTGATGGAAGGGAAATATATGAATATATGAAGAGCCAGTTGAATGCACTCCTGCCATCTCTGGAGGGACCTGTGGTTGATGGCCTTTTGCGGGTGGTTGCAGCAGGAATATCTATTCTGATTAATGCTGTCAAATGGACTTACTGGAATGCCTTTCCTCACACGGCTGACAGGGAAGGGCTGAGGAGATGGTTCGAGGCGTGGGGACTTACCTATGACGATACCCTTTCCACGGATGAAATGAGGAAACAGGTTCTCTCCGCTTTCAGGACAAGAGGGGTGGGAACCAAGGAATGGTATAAGCAGATAATTCTGGAAAATTTCTCTGGTTGGGTGGACAGGGTGGATGTGCGCTCCTGGGCAGGAGTGGTTGAGATTATTGTCTCTAACGGAGGTAATGCAGTTTCCGAAAGCACCATCCAGAACATCGAAAATCTGTTGAACTCTGATAACTTCAGAGTGGCTGGAGTAGAAATTATCGTCCGAACGAAGGGGGAAGAGCATGAGATGGAACTTCCAATTTCGAATTCTGGATAACAGGCAGCCTTTTTCTAATGCGCCGGAAGATTCAGTAATTAGGAAGCTCATGGAAGTCATTAGAATGGGTTTAAAGAAGGCTGAAGAGTCCGTAAATTCTGTATATGAAGCCATCAATCCGAAAACGGCACCGGAAGCCGACCTGGACACATGGGGAAGCATATTGGGCGTTTGGAGGTTGCCAGATGAAGGGGATGAAGATTACAGGGGAAGGATTCTTGAAAAACTCAGGGCGAAAAGGGAGGTTCTGACAATTTCCGCCATAAAGGGTGGTTTGCAGGAAGCGGTTGGTATTAATGCTTCCCTGGAGCATATCAGGGCTTTAGGGTGGCCCCTTTCGTGGGGAGATGCATTTGTGAGCTATAGGGAGAAGATGAAGATTCTTCTGGAGGTTCCCCAGACGATGGATGGGCAGGACCTGGACAATATAGAGGTAGTTTTGAAAGATAGGCTCCTTTTTGGAGTAAAGACGCTCATTGTGAGCGTTGTGGATGGAAATTATATGCTAAGAAGGAGGGTGTGAATGGGTATAAAGTTCAACAGGAACCATCCGTCCGCGGCGGATGACAAGTTTTACATAGATGATTATAGAACGGATATAGGTTATCTCGAGGAAAGGATTAAGGGTGCCATCGTCGATTT
Organism: Candidatus Aminicenantota bacterium; assembly: GCA_027062035.1. GTDB lineage: Bacteria > Acidobacteriota > Aminicenantia > S016-38 > S016-38 > S016-38. The sequence continues at coordinate 26,733 of JAMOUL010000285.1, forward strand.
CGAAAACCTTCCTGCTATTGTGGAGGGATTGCTCCTGAGCATAGACCCCGATGCTCCGATTGTGCGTATATCTTCCGGAGCTGCATATGACATAGAGGGTAGGAAAATCGTTGTTCCTGCGGTGCAGGATGTGGGACTTCAGGACCTGTCGGGAGGACCTAACTATATCCTGTTGAGATACAAAGAAGAGTATTCCACCAGAAGAGCTTTCTATACAGGGGCAGAGTATCCAGCGAGAGTGCATGACTCCTTCGAAATATTGGTTACAGATTCGTACTCAGATGGAGATATAGTTTTGGGTAATGTGGTGGTGGTCGACTCCATTCCTGAAGTGCATTACAACGAGAGAACTCCCTACATATCCAAGCCCAAGATTCAGGATGAATTCCCACCACCCCCGCCGACAATCACAGAAGTCTCTACATCAATTCAAAAGGATACTTTCTACGAATTGCTGGGATATGCACCGTATTCGTATGTGGAAGTTGTATTCAATCCGGTCTCAGATCCTTCGGGGATTTCTCACTACGTGGTAAAGTGGGTACCTGTAGATAGTAAAGATTCCGAAATCCCAGTAGATACCTTGTCTTTAACCACAACAGAAACTACTGTCAGAATAAAAAGCATTCCCACTGGTCAGAGAGGGAAAATAAAGATCCAAGCAGTAGATAAAAGTGGAAATCTTTCAGATTTCCGCGAAAGCAACATAATTGTCGCTGGAAGAACATCAAAAACTCCATCAGCACCGTCTATTACTCTTACTCAGGCTTTCGCAAGCGTTATTCTCGAAATCACTCCAGACGATGTAGCAGGATATGAAGTCTATATAGGTATAAATTCATCACCTACCATTAAAAAAGAAAATCTCATGTATCGTGGAAAGAAAACCAGACACATCATTCCGGCAGAAAAGAATACTACTATCTATGTTGCTGTTCGAAGCTACACAGAAGACCTGCAGTTCTCACCGGTATCTTACGCATCAGCATCCCCATCCTATGATAACTCCTACTTAAACTCCACCACCTAAATTCTCACAAAATGAGAGTTAACAAATTATACTCTCAAAAATTGAAAATTTTTCTCTCATCTATATGAAAATTTGCAGTATATATACTTACG